>JBIIMU010000090.1:0-8105 GCA_044337845.1 Pirellulales bacterium
ACGCGAACTACTCCTCGGCGTCGTCCGCCGCGTCGGCGGGCGCGCCGCCAGGCGTGGCGTCCGGCTTCGCGGCTGACTTGTCGCCCGTGCCGCGGCCGCGGACGTAGAGCCGGATCGGCACCTCGCGGAACGGAAGCTCCTTCCGGAACGCGTTGAGCAGGTAGCGGCGGTAGGGATCCGACACGCTCCGCGCGGCGCTCGCCGAGATCACCACGGTCGGCGGCCCCACCTCGATCTGCGTGGCGAAGTAGAGCCGCACCGGCCGGCCGCGGGAGTCGGCCGGCGGCTGGTTCGCCTCCACCGCCTGCCGCAGCACCGTGTTGAGGCGGGCGGTGGCGACCCGCTGGTGGCTCTGCCGGTAGAGCCGCTGGGCGGTGTCGATCACCGCCTTCACGTTGCGGCCCTCGGTGGCCGTGACGAAGGCCACGGGCGCCCAGGGCATCGTCCGGAACGTGTCCCGGAGATACTGCGTCCACTCCCGCTTCTTCACGTCGGCCGCGTAGAGGTCCCACTTGTTGACGACGAACACCACCGGCTTGGCCTCCTCGGTGATCGTCTCGGCGAGCTGCTTGTCCACCTTGCCGATCGGCTCGGTGGCGTCGAAGAACAAGAGCACGACGTCGGCGCGGCGGATGCTCCGCTGGGCGCGGTGCGTGGAGTAGAAGTCGATGTCGCTCGTGCGGCTCTTGGCCCGCCGCAGGCCCGGGGTGTCGATCGCGAGGAACGACCGGCCGTCCACCTCGAAGCGGACGTCGATGCTGTCGCGGGTGGTGCCGGCCACGGGGCTGGTGATCACCCGCTCCTCGCGGGCCAGCGCGTTGACGAACGTGCTCTTGCCGACGTTGCGGCGGCCGACCATCGCCAGCTTCATCTCGGGAAGCTCGGCCGACTCCGGCTCGTCGTCGGTGGCGGGCGGCAGCCGCTCGACGATCGCGTCGATCAGCGGCCCGCGGTTGCGATGCTCCCGAGCGCTCACCACCAGCGGCGGGCCGAAGCCGAGGGCGGCGAACTCGTGGGCCTGCGGGTCGAGGTGCGGGGCGTCGGCCTTGTTGACGATCAGCAGCACCGGGCAGCCGGTCCGCCGCACGCGGCGGGCCACCTCCTGATCGGCGGGCAGAAGCCCGCTCCGCACGTCCACCACGAACAGCACCACCGCCGCCCCGGCGAGGCCCGACTCGATCTGCCGGTCGATCTGCGCGGTGAGGCCGTCGGGGTCGTCGAAGCCCATGCCGCCCGTGTCGACCAGCTCGATCACCCGGCCGTCGAGCTCGACCCGCTGCACGAGGCGGTCGCGGGTGACGCCCGCGGTGGGGTCCTCGATCGCGATCCGCTTCTCGACGATCCAGTTGAACAGGCTCGACTTGCCCACGTTGGGGCGACCGACGATCACGACCTGTGGAATCATGGCTCTCCCCCGCGCACGTCCGGAAGGCTGGGCTGACCGCCGAGCTGGCGCCGCGGCGTGGAGTGGACGAGATACCGGTGGCTGATCGCGTCGGCGAACTCGCGGGCGAGGGTCTCGAGCCGGCCGAGGAGCCCGGCGAGCTCCCGGCGGCCGCCGAGGTCGTCGAGTGCGGCCAGCCGCTCCGCGTCGGCGAGCCGCAGCTGGGCCAGGGCCGCCATCACCGCCCGCCGTTCGCCCGATGGCACCGGGTTGGCCGTGTCGTCGGGGAGGGCGGCCACGTGGTCGGCGAGGGCGGCGAACTGGAAGCCGACGCTCCGCGGGTTGGTCTCGTCGATCACGAGCAGGTCGATCAGCGGAGCGGGCTCCGACACGCCGGGGTAGCGGTTGCGGTAGGTCATGGAGCTGTCGGCGATCTCGAGCAGCATCTCCTCGAGGGGCACGGCATCGCCGCCCGGGAGGTCGTCGAACAGCCGGCCGCGGGGGGCCGCGAGCGACGGGCCGATCAGCCGGATGGCGAAGATCGCCCGCTCCACGCGCCGGCCCATGTCGAGGAACCGCCAGCCGGGGCCGCGGGTCATGTTCTCGGTGCCCAGGCCGGCGAAGGCCGAGAGGTCGAAGATCAGCGCGTCGAGGTGCGGCAGCACGTCGGCGACGTGGCCCGGCGGGAAGGCCGCGGCCGGGCCGCGGGACACCGCATCGCGGCGGACGCGGGCGAGCACCTTCCAGGAGTCGATCGAGATCCGGTCGCGGACCACCGTGGCGGTTTGCCAGAGCCGGTCGATCTCCTGCCGCACGCTGCCGGCGCGGGCCGGGTCGTGCACCAGCGACTGGATCGTGTCGTGCAGCCCGCTCCCGGCCGGCTCGACGGCGGTCGGACCGGCGATGGCCTCGAGCAGCCGGGCCGCGTCGGCCCCGCACACGTGATCCGACTCCGACGCCAGCCGTGACGCCACGGTGCGGAGCAGGCGGGCGGCGTTCTCGGCGCGTTCGGCGTGCCGACCGAGCCAGTGGAGATGGTCGGCCACGCGGCTGGGCAGGTCGTAGCCGCTGCGGCGGAGCGGCACCGGCTGGCCCGGTCGGCGGAGCAGCGACAGCGGCGCGACGGGCCCCTCGGCCCGCACCCACACGTCTTTCGAGCCCTGGGCCGAGAGCAGCATCTCGTCGCCCGCGGCGCGGACGGTGGCCATGCGGGCGAGCCCCCCGCGCATCGACTGGTAGCCCTCGGGCACCGCCACGGCGAAGCAGCGCATGATCAGCGAGGCCGGCTCAATGGTGCCGTCGTGCCAGCAAGGCGCCACCGACCGCTCCACCCGCTCCCGCCCCACCCAGTCGGCCGGCCGCGCCCGGATCTCGCCGATGAGCCGCTCCCGGTCGGCGGCGGCGAGCAGGGCCGGCACGTACCGCTTGGGGCCCCGGCCGGGGCTGGACGGCTCGATCACGCAGTCGTCGAAGGCCTCGAGCACGTGCGCGAGGTTGGCGGGGTCGCCGCACCACCACGACCTCGGGCTCCCGAGCACGAGATCCTCGCCGAGCAGCCGCCGCGACACGGCGGGGAGATACTCGGCGAACGCCGGCGATTCGACGAGGCCGCTGCCGAGGCCGTTGGCGAGCGCGACCCGCCCCCGACGGACCACCTGCACGAGCCCCGGCGTGCCTTCGAGCGCGGCCGGATCGAGTTCGAGCGGGTCGCAGTGGTGATCGGCCACGCGCCTGAGCACCACGTCGAGCGGCACGAGGCCGCCGAGCGTCTTGAGCCACAGGCGGTCGTCGCGGACGGCGAGGTCGCCCCCTTCCACGAGCGGATAGCCGAGGTAGCGGGCGAGATAGGCATCCTCGAACGACGCGGTGCCGCCGGCGCCGGCGCTCTGCAGCACGATGCGGGGCTCGTCGCGGCCGGCCGCGAGTCCGCGGAGCAGGGATCGCAGCCCGATGAAGAACGGCGCCAGCCGCTCCACGTTGCACTGCTCGAACGCCTCGGGAAACAGCCGCGACACCACGAGCCGGTTCTCCAGCGCGTAGCCGAGGCCGCCGGGCACGTCGGTGCGGTCGCCGATCGCCAGCCAGCGGCCGTCGCGGTTGCGGGCCACCACCGCCGCGTAGAGGTGGAGCCAGCGGCCGCCGGGGGCCGCCATGCCGTGGCAGCAGCGGAGGAACCGTGGATTGCCCAGCACGAGCTCCGGCGGCACGAGCCCCTCGCGGATCACGTGCTGCGGGCCGTAGAGGTCGGCGAGCAGGGCGTCGAGCACCCGGGCCCGCTGGTTGATGCCCACCTCGAGCGTGCCCCAGTCGGAGCCGGGAATCACCAGGGGGATCGGATCGAGCACCCAGGGCCGCTGCTCCCCGGAGGCCTCGTCCTGCATGGCGTAGGTCACGCCGTTGTCGCGGATCAGCCGGCGGGCCTGCTCCCAGCGGTTGGCGAGCACGTCGGGCTGCCACGACCGGAGGTGGTCCACGAGGCCCGACCAGTGCGGGCGGGGCGATCCATCGGCGCCCAGAAACTCATCGAAGGCGGTGTTCGGGGCGCGGTAGCCGGCGAACGGGCCCGCCGCGGGCGGGCCTGGCTGCCACGGAGCCGCGGGAGAGTGGAGCGGGTTCATCGGAATCGGGCCGGTGGGACGGGAGTCGTCCAAGTCTACCCCGCGAAGGCCCGCCGGCTGAAAAGAACGAACCCCCGGCTGTCCGCATCGCTCACGCGATTGCGGCTTCCTCGGGCACGAGCTCGGCGTCGGGCGGCATTCGGGTCCGCATCGCTCACGCGATTGCGGCTTCCTCGGGCAAAAAGCGTAACGGCGTAAGCCGTACGACTGCCTTTCCTTACGCCGGTCCGCATCGCTCACGCGATTGCGGCTTCCTGAAAGCGTAACCGCGGAAGCGTTCCGGCTGCGGGGGGAGCCACCGTCGCTTCAGCTCCCGAGAACCTCGCGAATCCGGGCCGCCGTGACCGGCTCGATCACGCCGTGCTCGGTGACGATGCCGCGGATCAGCCGCGCGGGCGTCACGTCGAAGGCCGGGTTGAAGGCGGCGGCCCCCGCGGGGGCGACCGCGGTGCCGAGCGGCGCGAGCACCTCGGCGGCTGAGCGCTCCTCGATCGGGATCTCGGCGCCCGTGGCGAGCGAGCGGTCGAAGGTGCTCGACGGCGCGGCCACGTAGAAGGGTACGCCATGGGCCTGGGCCAGGATCGCGAGGCCGTAGGTGCCGATCTTGTTGGCGGTGTCGCCGTTGGCCGTGATCCGGTCGGCCCCGACGATGCACGCGGCCACGCGGCCGGTGGCGAGGAGATGGGCCGCGGCCGAGTCGCAGAGCACCGTCACGGGAATGCCCCGCTGCACGAGTTCCCAGGCGGTGAGCCGCGCGCCCTGGAAGAGCGGGCGGGTCTCGTCGGCAAACACCTCGAAGCGGCGGCCCAGGTCCCAGGCGGTGGTGATCACCGCGAGCGCCGTGCCCGCGCCGCCGGTCGCCAGGGCCCCGGTGTTGCAGTGCGTGAGCACGCCACCCTCGGGCAGCACGGCGGCACCATGCCGGCCGATCGCCGCGCAGAGGCGGCGGTCTTCGTCGTGGATCGCGGTGGCCTCGGCGAGGAGGGCCGCGGCGAGCGTTGTCGGCGGCGCGTCGGCGGGCAGGCCCTCGACGGCCCGCAGGCAGCGCTCCACCGCCCAGCGGAGGTTCACGGCCGTGGGCCGCGCAGTGGCGAGCTCCTCGGCCCGCGCGAGCACGTGGGCCCGCGCGTGGGCGGCGTCATGGCCGGCGCGGATCGCCTCGGCGGCCGCGATCACCGTGCCGTAGCCGCCGGCGATCCCGATGGCCGGCGCCCCGCGCACCCGCAGGCTGCGGATGGCCTCCACCACCACCGGCACGTCGCGGCAGGCGAGCCACTCGCAGCGGGCGGGCAGGAGGGTCTGGTCGAGGATCTCGAGCACGCCGCTGGCGTCGCCCACCCAGCGGACCGAGGCCGGAATCATGGTGCGCTTCTCAAGGCTGGAAGGGCTCGTCAGGGCTGGAAGGGCTCGCAGGGGAGCCCGAAGGCCGCGGCCACGGCCGGCTGGACCAGCCGGCCGTCGTACACGTTGACGGCCGAGCGGATCGCCGTGCTGCGGCGGGCCGCGGCGGCCACCCCGTCGCCGGCGAGGTCGAGCACGTAGGGCAGCGTGGCGTTGCACAGGGCGTAGGTGCTCGTGCGGCCCACGGCGCCCGGCATGTTGGTCACGCAGTAGTGCACCACGTCGTCCACCAGGTAGGTCGGATCGGCGTGCGTGGTGGGCCGGCTCGTGGCCACGCAGCCCCCCTGGTCGATCGCCACGTCGATGATCACCGCCCCGGGCTTCATCAGCTTGAGGTCGTCGCGCTCCACGAGGTGCGGGGCCCGCGCCCCGGGGATCAGCACGCTGCCGATCACGAGGTCGGCCCAGCCGAGCCGCTCGCGGATCGTGTGGCGGTCGGAGTAGAGGCAGTCGATGTTGGCCGGCGTGACGTCGTCGAGGTAGCGGAGCCGCTCGAGGCTGGTGTCGAGCAGGGCGATGTTGGCCCCGAACCCGGCCGCCACCTTCGCCGCGTTGGCCCCCACGGTGCCGGCGCCGAGCACGAGCACGTTGGCCGGGGCCACGCCGGGCACGCCGCCGAGGAGGATGCCGCGGCCCATCTGCGGCCGCTCCAGGAACTTCGCCCCCTCCTGAATGCTCATCCGACCGGCCACCTCGCTCATCGGGATCAACAGCGGCAGGCGGCCGCGGTCGTCGCGGAGGGTCTCGTAGGCGACGGCGGTCGCCCCCGTGGCCATGAAGCCCTCGGTGAGCTCGCGGTCGGCGGCGAAGTGGAAGTAGGTGAAGAGCGTCTGCCCGGGGCGGATCAGCGGCAGCTCCTGCCGCTGCGGCTCCTTCACCTTCACCACGAGGTCGGCCCGGCCGAACAGCTCCTGCGGGCCGTCGACGAGCGTGGCGCCCGCGGCGGCGTAGGCCTCGTCGACGAGGCCCGAGCCGGCCCCCGCGTTCCGCTCCACGAGCACGGCATGCCCCGCCCGGACGAGCTCCTCGGCCCCGACCGGCAACAGCGCCACGCGATATTCGTCCCGCTTCGTCTCGCGGGGAACGCCGACGATCATGACACCACCGGCTTCGTCAGCGACTGGATCTTGAACGAGGCCGGCATCGGGAGCGGGTAGGTGCCGTCCTTGTCGGGCACGACGGGCGGCGTGGTCTCCCAGGTGGGATCCTCGGGCATCGTGCGGTAGTCGAGTTTGAGCGCGTCGTCGTACTTCCAGGTCTTACCGGAGTAGGTGGCCAGCCGGCCGAGCACCGCCGAGAAACTCGACGTGGTGCCGTAGTAGGCGTCGTTCTTCGGCGTGTCGTTGCGGATCGCGGCGTGGAGTTCGTCGTGCTCCACCTGGTAGGGGTCGGGGTTGGGCCCGGAAAACTTCCAGAGCTCCTTGCCGTCGAGGTCGGTGATCCGGGCGTTCCCCGGGCTCAGCGAGAGCATCCCCTTGGTGCCCTGGAAGTGCTCGTCAACGTGGTTCTCGCCGCCGGGGAACTGCTTGCACTGGCTGGCGATCCGCACGCCGCCCGGGTAGGCGAAGTTCACGGCGTGGTGGTCGTAGATCTCGCTCGACTGGCCGGCCGGCCGGCTCTGGCGGCCGCCCACGCCGTAGGCCGAGGTCGGCAGGCGGTCGAGGAACCAGTTGGCCACGTCGATGTTGTGGACGTGCTGCTCGCAGATGTGATCGCCGCAGAGCCAGTTGAAGTGGTACCAGTTGTGCACCTGGTACTGCATCTCCGTCTGGTCGGGCTTGCGGTCGCGGAACCAGATGCCGCTGCCGTTCCAATACACCTGGCCGCCGATGATGTCGCCGATCATCCCTTCGCGGACCTTGGCGAGGGCCTCGCGGTAGTTGGTCTGGTAGCGCCGCTGCAGGCCCACCACCACCTTCCGCTTCTTCTCGTCGGCCTGCTTGGCGGCCTCGAGCACGAGCCTTGCGCCGTAGCTGTCGACGCACACCGGCTTCTCCATGAACACGTGCTTGCCGGCCTCGATCGCCCGCTGGAAGTGAAACGGCCGGAAGCCGGGGGGCGTGGCGAGGATCACGAGGTCGCAGGCGTCGATCACCCGCTTGTAGCCGTCGAGACCGTCGTAGCGGCGATCCTCGGGGCAGTCCACCTTGTCCTGCACGTCCTTGAGCGACCGCATCGTGCCGTCGATGCCGCCCTTGAAGGCGTCGGCGATGGCCGTGAGCTTCACGGCCGACCCCGGCACGGCGAGCGTCTGCGCGAGGGCGCCGCGGCCGCGGCCGCCGGCGCCGATCAGGCCCACCTTGAGCACGTCGCTCGAGGGATTGTCGGCGTGCACGCCCCGCATGCCGAGCGCCGTCGAGGCGACGGCCGTGGCGGCCCCGGCGGCGCGGAGGAGGTCACGACGCGGAAGGTCGGCGGCATTCGACTCGGCGCGGGCGGGGGCAGTCATGGCGGTCTCCTCGGGCGAAGGGCGGTCAACACACGCGGTCGGCGAGCGAGCGATCACGAGCCGAAAGAATAGCGGCTCCGCGTTGCCGCCGCCTGCGCCCGCCCCGAAAAAGCCGGTGGGGTGGCCGGACGTGCCGACCACCCCACCGGGGTGAACGCGATCGCTCGGCCGCCTCGCGGCGGCGTCGCGGATCAGTACTCGCCGATCGTGTCGGAGCTGCCGCGCGTGTTGAGCGCGCTGTAGATGCCGGCAT
>JBIIMU010000091.1:0-8094 GCA_044337845.1 Pirellulales bacterium
GAGCCGGCCGGGAGGCTTCACGTTACCTCGATAACATGAGATATAGACATATCGTAACAACTCGATATGATGGTGGCATGGAGGGCCGTTGCATGCCAGACCACCATCGTGTTTTGATCCTGGGCGGGGGCACGGCCGGGATCTGCGTGGCCGCGAGGCTCCGCCGGGCCGATGCGAGCCTCGACATCGCCATCGTCGAGCCGTCGGAGAGCCACTTTTACCAGCCGCTGTGGACACTCGTCGGCGCGGGGGTGTTCCCACCCGAGGCCAGTCGCCGGCGCGAAGCCGACTTCATCCCCCCGGGTGTGGCGTGGATTCGCGACCGCGTCGCCGAGATCGTGCCCGATCAGAGGGCGGTCGTGACCTCCGACGGCAGGCGGCTGACCTACGACTGGCTCGTCGTGGCGCTCGGCATCCAGGTCGAATGGCATGCGATCCCCGGGCTGGCCGAAGGCATCGGTACGCGCGGCATCTGCAGCAACTACTCGTTCCAGCACGTCGCCTACACGTGGGAAACGATCCGCACGTTTCGCGGGGGCACGGCCCTGTTCACCGTCCCGAACACCGCCGTGAAGTGCGGCGGCGCGCCCCAGAAGATCATGTATCTCGCAGACGACGCGTTTCGGCGGAGTGGCGTCCGCGATCGCAGCCGCGTGGTGTTTGCGTCGCCGCAGAAGGCGATCTTCGCCGTGGAGAAGTACCGCAAGACGCTGGAGAAGGTGGTGGCCCGGAAGGGCATCGAGACACGATTCCGCGAGAACCTCGTGGAACTCAGGCCCGATGCCCGCGAGGCGGTGTTCGAGAATCTCGACACCCACGAGTGGAGCGTCATCGGCTACGACATGATCCACGTCACCCCGCCGATGGCTGCCCCCGAGGTCGTCCGGCGGAGCCCGTTGGCCAACGACCACGGCTGGTGCGAGGTCGACAAGCACACGCTGCGTCATCTGCGCTATCCCGATGTCTTTGCGCTCGGCGATGCGGCGGGCTTGCCCACGTCGAAGACCGGCGCCGCGATCCGCAAGCAGGCCCCGGTGCTGGTTCGCAACCTGCTCGAGTCGATCCGGGGCCGCACACCCGACGCCTCCTACGACGGCTACACGTCGTGTCCGCTGGTCACGGGATACGGTCGCATGGTGCTCGCCGAGTTCGATTACGACAGCAAGCCGCGGGAGTCGTTTCCCTTCGACCAGTCGAAGGAGCGGTACAGCATGTGGCTGCTGAAGACCCAGGTGCTGCCGCGGCTCTACTGGTACGGCATGCTCCGCGGGAGGGCGTGAGCCGCTCGCCTGCCGCCTGCTCCGCGGCGGCAGAGCCTGAGCGGGCCGCCATGGCCCATCCTGCCGGAGCGGTCAGCCGCCGAGGATGGTCTTGGCGATCATGAAGATCGCCACCAGCACGATCGCCGCGGCAAAGCCGCGGGCGAGGGCCGGCCCCGTCAGCCGCCGGCCGATCCACGAGCCGACGAACAGCGCAGGGATGCTGCCCGCCACGAAGCCGGCGGCGATGTCGGGGGGAATCGCACGCCCCGCGGCGACCTGCGACGCCACGGCCGAGAGCCCCACGAGCGTCATCACGAACAGCGACGTGCCCACGGCCCGGGGCACGTCCATGGTCGCGAAGGCGACGAGCGCCGGCACGATCAGGAAGCCGCCGCCCACCCCGAACAGGCCCGAGAGCACGCCGACGACGAGCCCCACGACCCCGAGCAGGACGAAGCAGCGGGCCGTCATCCGCAGCCGACCGCACTCGTCGCGGCTGCACGTCGGCCCCACGCCGGCGGAGAACACCACGGCCGGCATCCGCTCGGCCGTGTCGCGGGCCTTGCGCCACATCCGGATCGCGATCACGAGCATCAAGACGGCGAACGACGCGAGGAGCGCCTGGGGCGGCATGCGGCCGCCAAGCCAGCCGCCGACGGGCGCCGTGAGCATGCCGGCCGCGGCGAACAGGAGGCCCGTGCGCACCTCGACCTGCCCGTGCCGCCAGCGCTCGATGGCACCGACCAGCGCGGTCGCGGCGACGGTCACGAGCGACACCCGGACCGCGGTCTGGGGCTCGACGCCGATCCAGTAGACGAGCAGCGGCACCGCGAAGATCGCGCCGCCGCCGCCGGTGAGCCCGAGCGAGAGGCCGACCACCGCCCCGGCCGCCGTCGATTGCAGCATCGTCGACGAGGGGGCCAGCGCGGCCGCGACGGCGGTGGCGAGCACGAGGTGCATGACGGGAGGGCCGGTCGTCGCCTCAGGCGGGCGCGGCGGCCCGCTCCGTCACCGTCGGCAGCTTCGCGGCGAGCCACGCCTTGTAGCCCCCCACCAGGTCGTGCACGTCGCGATGCCCGAGCTTCTGCAGCAGGCTCGCGGCGATCGCCGAGCGATACCCGCCCTCGCAGTGCACGGCGAGCGGCTTGCCCGGAGGAATCTCCGCGATCCGCTCCTCGAGGTGCGTGAGGGGGATGTTGACGCTTCCGGCAAGGTGGCCGCCGGCATACTCGGCCGGGCTTCGGACATCGACCACCACGGGCGTGCCGGCCACGTCGCCGCGGGTGCCGGCCAGCCATTCGGCGAGGGCCGGCGCGGTGATCCGCTCGGTTCGCTCGACGAGATCGTCCCGCGAGGCGAGGGCGGCCATGCCGCCCCCCAGGAAGCCCGTCACGTTGTCGAAGCCGATCCGTCCCAGCCGCATCACGGCCTCCTCCTCGCCCCCCTCCCCGGCGATCACCACGATCGGCCGGTCGTGCGAGAGCAGCGAGCCGGCCCAGGTCGCGTACTTGCCGTTGAGGGCCACGTTGATCGATCCCCTCAGGTGGCCGCCTTCGAAGTCGATGCCGTCTCGCACGTCGAGGAGCTGCGCGCCGGACTTTTCCAGGGCAAGCACCTCGTCGACGGTGAGGGACGCGAGGCTCTTTCGCATCGACGCCTCGAGCGATGCCCGGTCCTTGCGGTTGAGGATCGCGTCGTGCACGAAGTAGTCGGGGGCCTCGGGCTGGTCGGCGGTGACGATCCGCTTGAACTCGTCCCGGCTCATCGGCTGGAGGGCGTAGTTGAACTTCTTCTGCTCGCCGATCGTGGAGACGGTCTCCTTCGAGAGGCTCTTGCCGCACATGCTCCCGGCGCCGTGGGCGGGGTAGACGAGCGTGGCATCGGGAAGTTTCACGAGCTTGTTCGTGATGCTGTCGTAGAGCATGTCGGCGAGTTCGTCGGCCGTCACGCCGATGCTCGCGAGCAGATCGGGGCGGCCCACGTCGCCGATGAAGAGGGTGTCGCCGGTGAGCACCGCCAGCGGCTCGGCCGCGGTCTTCGCCAGGTCATAGACGAGGATCGAGATGCCCTCGGGCGTGTGGCCGGGTGTCTCCATCACCTCGAGCCGCACGTCGCCGAACTCCACCGTGTCGCCGTCCTTCATCGCCACGTGGTCGAACTCGGCCTGGGCCCGGCGGCCGAGGTGGATCGTCGCTCCCGCGCGGTCGCGGAGCTCGATGTGGCCGGCGATGAAGTCAGCGTGGAAGTGGGTGAGAAACACGTGCCTGATCGTGGCGCCCGCCGCCGCGGCGTCGGCGAGGTACTGGTCGATGTCGCGCTGGGGATCGACCACCGCCGCGGTCTTCGTCTTCTCGTCCGTGATCAGGTACGAGGCATGGGAGAGGCAGGCGAGGTAGTACTGCTTGATCTTCATGGCGAGGCTCCGGTTGACCGGTGACGGGACGGGGTGAGGAAGGAATGCCGCGGCGTCAGTTGCCGACGGCCGAAGGAAACCCAAACCGCACGAGTTCGGGATATCCCTGCTTGAGCGGGCGGACGTCGTAGCCCTGGGCGCGGAAGAACCGCGCGGAGGCCACGCTCCGGCCGCCGACGAGGCAGTAGGTGTAGATGATCGTGCCCTTGGGGATCGCCCGGGCGAGTTGGTCGGGGGTCACGCCCCGCTCGAGCACGCTCAGAGGCACGAGCCGGGCGCCGGCGACGTGGCCCTGCTGCCACTCGTCGGCCTCGCGGACATCGACGAGCACAGCCTTCTGCTCGGCGACGGCCGCCTTCACGGCATCGAGCGAGTCCTGCGTGTGCTGGGCCGAGGCCGTGCCGGCCGCGGCGGCGACCAGGGCGGCGAGCAGCAACCGGGTCGAACAGCTGGTGGCCGACCGGCAGGCCTGGTTCCACGGCATCCGCGCGATCAGCATCGCCATGCCGCAGGTGTCGGTGAGCCCGGCGAACACCAGCCCGCAGCCGACGAAGCCCGCGAGGCCCGTGCCGATCGCCTTCCAGGTGGCGTCGGGGCCGAAGGCCGCCAGCGCGGCGCCGATGGCCACGAGCGTGCCGGCGGCGACCCGCACCTGCCGCTCGAGCGACATCACCTTGCGGCCGCGGACCACCGGCAGGCCGGCCGCCTCGCAGGCCGCGGTGCCTCCCTCCACGCTCACCACCCGCTCGATCCCGGCGGCCAGCATCTTCTCGCACGCCTTCTGGCTGCGGCCGCCCGACTTGCAGACGAAGTAGACCGGCCCCTCGCCGGCCAGGCCGGCGACGTCCTGGGGACTCAGCCGATCGAGCGGCACGTTGCGGGCGAAGTCGACGTGCACTTCGCCGTATTCGGCGGGCGTGCGAACATCGATCAGGGTGACCTTCCCGCTGGTGCGGCGGAGTTCGGCGAGCTGCGCGGGGGAGATCGAAGCGACCATGGGATGAACCTCCGAAGGGTGAGGGGCGATCGAATGTCGAATGATCGGAATACGACGACAGGTAGGGTGCCGGAAAGCCCGGCGGGGCTACGGCCTGGCCGCGGCCCGCGCGGGCTTCTCGCCGCCGAAGCGGTCTTCGATGCAGCCCATGATGCGGGCCAGGTGCGGTTCGGCGATTCGGTAGTAGACGCAGCGGCCTTCCCTCTCGACGTCGAGGAAGCCGCAGCGCTGCATCAGCCGAAGGTGCTCGGAGGCCATGTGGCTCGGGATCTCGCAGGCCTCGGCGAGCTCGCCCACCGAATAGCGGCCACCGAGCAGCAGCTGCACGATCCGCAGGCGGTGCGGATGGGCCAGCGTCTTGAGGCACTCCGCCGCCTGCGCGAGCGAATCGAGGCTCAGGAGCTTGGGGCCGCGGGTGGTCTTGCCGATCGTCGCCATGTCCGAACATCTCCGCCGCGGCCGGGATCGTCCCGCCACGACAGAAGTATATATCGGAAGATCACGACATGTCAATGAGTTTTTTCCCGGGCTCCGTCGCCGGCCCGGCCGGCAGGAGATTCATCGGGAAAAACGGCTCGATGTAGAGGTGCGGCGGGATCCGGTCGGCGATCGTGGCGTGAAACGCCGGCAGTCGCGACCAGTGCAGCTTCGGCTTCACGTGATGCGCGGTGTGGTAGCCCAGATTGCCGGTGAGGATGTTGTAGGAGCGGTGGAGGATGTTGTGCGACGCCTCATAGGGGTTGTCGGTGTCGAGGCCCGCGTGGTGGCAGTAGGTGTGCCAGCAGGTGATGAGGTAGCCGGCGACCATCGGGATCGCGAACACGAACGCCGCGTTCAAGGGGTTCCAGGCCAGCGCGGCCGCGAGCAGCAGGAGCACCACGAGGCCCATGCCGAAGAAGGCGGGCTGGTAGCGGGGGTAGCGGCGGCCCACTCGCCAGGCCCGCGGATACCCGGTGGCCGCGATCGTGAGCGTGTATTCCAGCACCCCCATCGTCGTGCCGTCGGGACGCTTCCAAGCCGACTCGTCCTTCGTCTGGTCGAGGTAGTGCACGTGATGGCCGAGCACGTGGTGCAGCACCCAGGCGTTGGTGGTGATGCCGGTGTGGAAGGCGTAGCAGAGCTCGAGCAGGCGGTTGAGCCAGGGCTGGTGAAAGGTGAGCAGGTGCTGGTGGTGATGGTTCCAGGCGCAGATGCAGGCCTTGGGGCCGATCACGAGCGCCAGCCAGCCCGCCAGCAGCCACACGCTCTTCGCCTCGAGAAACACGAGCACGTCGGCCACGCTCAGCGCCACGATGCAGAGCACGGGCAGCGCGTCTTCACGATGGCGAAAGAGTCTCATGGCGGTGGGGCGAGAAAGGGGAAGGAGCACGGCATCAGCTCGCGGTGGCGGCCGCCGCGAGCGGCACCGCCTCGAGCACGTACGGCTTGCGGAACTCGCGCGGGCCGAGGAAGGCGTTGGCCGCGTCGGCGGCCGGCCCCACGAACAGCTCGCGGGCGGGATCGATCTGCATCCGGGGGCCGAGGGCGAGCGCGTCGGTCGAGATCGCCGAGCCGTAGGCCGTCACGTGCTCGCGGAGCAGCCGCGCGACGGCGTCGGAGGCCGCGCCGCCCGGCAGCTCGCCGGCGGGCACGAGGCCCTCGCCCCGGGCCGACCGCCAGGCCGCGTTGATCACGTGGCTCCAGTTCGTGGAGTCGTGGCCGATCACCACGTCGGCGGCGGGCTGCTGCCGCGTCTTCACCGCGTCGAAGAAGTCGGCATAGTGCTCGGCCCCGCCGGTCGTGCCCTTGAACTCGCGGACGACCGCGCCCGCCTTGTCGAGGGCCACGCCCCCGCCGCGCCGGCCGTGGTAGGAGCCGCCGGCACAGTGCACGATGTAGCCGCTCTCGGTGTCTTCGAACCGCAGCGGCCGCTTGGCGGCGGGGGTTGCGGGCAGGTTGCTCAGCGCGAACACCACCGGGATCCCACCGGCGTCGAGCAGGCTGAACATCAGGTTGGGCGTCTCGCCGGCGTCGTTCCAGACCACGCGGCCGCCGCCGACGGTCACCGCCGAGGGCAGGCTCACGGTGTCGCGAAACGCCACGTTGCGGACGTCGTCGAGCACGTGCACGCCCCAGTTGGCGCACTCGCCATTGCCGGTGTTCCAGTCCCAGTGCCAGTCGTAGTTGACCTTCGAGCGAAACATCGGGCGGTCGGCGGCCGGGCCGAGCCAGAGGTCGTAGTTCAGGGTGGTCGGCATCTCGAGCGGCGTGTCGCGTCGGCCGATGCCCTCGCGGACGCCGAACCGCGTCACCGTCACCGACTCGATCGGTCCGAGGGCCTTCTCGTCGTGGAGAAACGCCCGCACCTGCCGCTGCAGCGGGTCGCTCCGCTGCTGGGTGCCCACCTGCACCACGCGGCCGTGGTTGCGGGCGGCGTGGATCAGCTGCCGCCCCTCCCAGAGCGTGTAGGAGAGCGGCTTCTCCACGTACACGTCCTTGCCCGCGGCGCAGGCCCACACGGCGGCGAGGCAGTGCCAGTGGTTGCAGGTCGAGATCACGACGGCATCCACGCCGGGGTCGTCGAGCACCGCGCGGAGGTCGGCCGAGGCCTTGGCCCGCGGGGCCTTCGCGCGGGCGGCGTCGAGGAACGCGGCTTCGGGGTCGCAGAGGGCGACGATCTCGCAGTCGGTGCGGGCGAGGAGGGCGTCGAGGTGCTGGCCGCCCCGCCAGCCGAGGCCGATGAGGCCGAGCCGCACGCGGTCGGGCCCGGCCGCCATGCCGCGGGTGGCCGTGGCGGCCATGCCGAGGGCGGCGCCGGAGGCTGCCTGCGCGAGGAACGTGCGCCGCGGCGTCGCGACGCGATCACGGGAAAGCGACATGAGACCACTCCAGGAACGGGATGCACCGTCGGCACGAGTCCGGGCAGTGTACGATACATCCCCGCCGAGGGTGGCACGGGCCACCCGGCCCCGGCACCGCCCGCGACCGGTCTTTCGCACCGATGGCCTCCAGCCTCCTCCTGCTGCTCGACGACATCGCGTCGGTTCTCGACGACGTGGCGGCGATGACGAAGGTCGCCGCGAAGAAGACGGCCGGGGTGCTCGGCGACGATCTCGCCCTCAACGCGAAGCAGGTGGCGGGCGTCGATCCGGCCCGCGAGCTGGCCGTCGTGCTGCGGGTGGCCCGCGGTTCGGCGGTCAACAAGGTGATCCTCGTGCCGGCCGCGCTTGCGATCAGCTGGCTGGCGCCATGGGCCGTCACGCCGCTGCTCATCGCCGGCGGTGCCTACCTCTGCTACGAGGGGGCCGAGAAGATTTTGCACCGGCTCTGGCACAAGGGCCCCGCCGCCCACGGTGCGGATGCGGCGGACCACGGCCCGACGGCGGCCCACGGCGTGGCCGACGAGGCGCGGAAGATCGCCGGCGCGATCCGCACCGACTTCA
>JBIIMU010000092.1:0-8062 GCA_044337845.1 Pirellulales bacterium
GGTGCCCGTGCTGCTCACCGGGACGCTCGGCGCCGTGATCGGCATGGAGGGCGCGCGGGCCAACCGGCGGCAGCTGTTCGACATCGCGCTGGCGGGGCCGCTCGCCGGCCTGGCCGTGGCCCTGCCGCTGGTGGCGTATGGGCTGCTCTCGGGCGGCGGACCCGACCCGGACAACCCCTTCGCGATGCCGCCGTTGGCCCGGTGGCTGCAGGGCGTCGTGCGGCCCGACCTGCCGGCGGCCGCGAGCGTGGCGCCCAACTGGGCGCTGATGGCGGGCTGGGTGGGCCTGCTGGTAACGGGCCTCAACATGATCCCGCTCAGCCAGCTCGACGGCGGGCACATCTGCCGCGCCGTGTTCGGCCCGCGCGGCGATTGGGTCGCCCGCAGCGTGCTGCTCGCGGCGATGGCCGCCGTCGTGGTGGCCGGCCGCTACAACTGGGTGGTGATGCTGGTCTTGGTCACGCTGATGGGGGTCGACCACCCGCCGATCCGCGACGAGGACCGGCCGCTGGGAGGCTGGCGGACGGCGCTGGGGTTGGCGGCGTTTCTGATTCCGCTGGTGACCTTCATGCCCGAGCCGCTGCGGCTCGACTGAGGCGGTTTCGATCGGGGATGACCGGGGATTTGCCCGCCCGCGAACCCGGTGCTCTCCTGGGGCGTAGAGTCTGCGTCGGCCTGCCCGCCGTCGTCCTGCTCCAGGGTGCATCATGCCTGCTCGCCGCCGTCCCGCGTCCCGCGATCGCCTGCGGCTCGAGCCGCTCGAGCCCCGGCGGGTGCTGGCGAGCTTCGTGGCGGTCGGGAGTGAGATCGGCGTGGGCAGCGTGCCGCTGGTGCGGCTGGTGAACGCGGAGACGGGGCAGGTGGCCGCGGAGATCCTCGCCTTCGAGGAGGCGTTTCACGGTGGTGTCCGCGTGGCGATGGCCAACGTGGACGGCGTCGCGGGCGACGAGATCCTGGCGGCGTCGGGCCCGGGCCGCCTGGGTGAGATCCGGGTGTTCCGGACGGTCACCGACGGCAGCGGCACCACGCTCCGCGAGCTGCCCGAGTTTCGTCTCCGGGCGTTTGGGCCCCGGTATCGTGGCGGCGTGGAACTCGCCGCGGGTGATCTCGATGGCGACCGGATCGCCGAGATCGTGGCGGCCAAGTCGTACGGGTCGCGGGTGAACGTGTTCCGTGCGACCGGCATCGGCGCACCCCCCGCGGCGACTCCCTGGCGGACGTTCCGGCCGTTCGATCGCGAGCACCTCGGCGGTGCCACCGTCGCGGTGGGCGACTTCGGCACGTTCGTCGAGGGCCGGACCGTGAGCGCCGTGAATCCCGACGGGCTCCTCGAGATCGTGGTCGGGAGCGGCGGCGGCGTCAGGCCGGAAGTGAAGGTGTTCGACGGGGCGTCGCCGGCGCCGGCCGTGGTGGACACGATCCGGCCGTTCGCCACCACCCGTGGCTTCATCGGGGGCGTGTCGGTGACGACGGGCCGCTACGACGCCGACGCGATCGACGACGTGGTCGTGTCGTCGGGCGCCGGCGGCCCCGGCACCGAGGTCTACGACGGCCGCGTGGCGGCGGCCGACAACGCCCGGCTGGCGAGTTTCGCCGCCTTCGGAGGCCTGCCGCGGGCCCGGGCCGCCGCCTTCGCCACCGGCATCGACCGCAACGGCGACGGCCGGATCGACGGCTTCCTGGCGACGCAGGGCCTCGGCGGCTCCGGCGGCATGGCGCTCGTCTCGCAGACGGGCGTCCGCACGCAGGCCTTCGCGAGCGTGCCCGGCGCCCTGCGGGTGGCCGGGCCGCGAGTCTCGCTCACCGACTTCACCACCACGCTCACCGGCATCCAGTATCGGATCACGCAGCCGGGCAGCGGTTCGCTGCCCACGGCCGGCCAGACGGTGCAGACCCACTACACGGGCTGGCTCCTCGACGGCTCGAAGTTCGACAGTTCCCGCGACCGGGGCACGCCCTTCTCGTTCGTGCTCGGGCAGGGGCAGGTGATCGCGGGCTGGGACGAGCTCGTCGCGACGATGCGGACGGGCGAACGCCGCACCGCGATCATCCCGGCCGCGCTCGCCTATGGCAGCACGGCGCGGCCCGGCATCCCGGCCAACTCCACGCTCGTGTTCGACATCGAGCTGCTGTCCGCGGGCTGATGCCGCGGCGGCGCGTCAGCGGCGGCGGATCGTGACGTCGAGCTGGCCGTCGTTGTCGCCGAGCTGCGTCCAGTCGTCGGCGCACCGCAGGAAGAGCCGGCCAGCGGCGGTCGCGGTGAACTCCCGCGCGGGAGCGACCGGGAACTCGGGCGCGAGCGCGAAGTCGTTGAAGATCGTGGCCACGAGCCGGCCGTGCCCGGTCGCATCGCCGTCGGCGGAGAGCGGCACGGCCGCCGGCGCCGTCCGCCAGGTCCCCTCGGCGACCACCTCGTAGGTGCCGCCCCGTTCGAGCGTCACGCCCGTCGCCTGCCAGCCGGCCGCCGCCTTGATCCTCGTCTTCTGGCTGCCGCCGGGGGCCAGCGTGCGAAACGCCGCCTTCCACGGCCAGGCGGTGAGGTCGGCGCGGTAGCCGTTGCCGACCGTCTCGAGCAGCCGGTCGTATTCGAACGACACCTCGCGGGCGACCGGCCCGTACGTGGCCTCGAACGACGCCCCGGGCCGCTGCTCCATCAGCGCCACGGCCAGCGGCCGGAACCGGTCGGAGTAGTTGGGGTTGTTGGCGAGCAGGTAGCACAGCGCCCAGCGCCAGGCGTAGTCCTGCCAGGATCCGGCGGGCTCCTGCCCCGGCACGGCGATCTCACCGAGCGTGCGCTTTCGCGGGGCGTTCTGCAGGTAGCCCATCACGAGCGGATCGATCGCCACCGCGTCGTCGCCGTCGCGCCACGAGTTGCCCAGTTCGGCCACGCCTTCGGAGAGCCAGGTGGGGCCGGTCGAGCCGAACGTCAGATGGCAGAACCCGTGCACGCACTCGTGCTGGATCACGCCGTGGTCGGCACACGAGTAGAGCACCGCGCGGCGGGCGGGGCCGAGCGACGTGTTGAAGCACACCCCCTCGCGCCGCCGAATCTTCTCCACGCCGAGCGGTTCCTCGAGCAGTCCCTTCGGCCAGGCTGCGAGGTCGCGGACGATGAAGCCCTCGACCGTCCCGCCCGCCTTGCGTCCGAAGAATCGTTCGAGCACGCCCACCATCCGCTCGAGCTTGTCGCGGATCACGGCCCACTCGCGATCCGACACGTCGGTCAGGAAGGCGAAGTGCGGCGACCGCACGAGCCGCGGCTCGGCCGGCGGCGTGTCGGAGAGCGACCGGTGGCGGTTCTCGAGCGCGTCGTCGCCGCGGGCGGTCGCGCGCGGGGAGCGGTTGTCGGCGACGAGCCTGCGGGCGACGAGATCCCCGGTGTCGAGCCGCACGGCCTCGAGCCGCGACACGACCGCGCCGGGTTCGAGCCGCCCGAGGTCGCGGCTTTCGAGCGTGGCCCGGGTGTCGGCGGCAAGCGTGCCCGTGACGACCGTTCGCTTCGGGAACGGGGTGCCGGCGGGGAGTTCGACCGCGAGGCGGGTCTTGCCCGCGCGGAGCACGCCGGCGGTGACCACGCAGTCGGCGGCGGCCTTCCCCTCCGGCGGCCCGTGCGGCCACGCCACGCCGACCGTGGTGGTGTCGGCATCGACGGCGGCGATCTCGGTGGCGGTGCCCTCGGCCGTGCCCTTCGCCGTGAGCCGAATGCGGAACCGCACCACACGCCCGGGCTCGAGCGTCGGCGGATCGATGACCCCGCCGATGGCGACCTCGGCCGGGAAGGCGAGCAGCCGACCGTCGGCGAGCGGCACGGCCTGTTCATCCGGCTGCTGCACACGGACCTCGTGCCGGGTGCCGGCCTCGTCGCGCATGGTCACGCGGTGGCCGGCCACGGCTTCGACGGTGCCGGTGAGCGTGAGCCGCTCGACGATCGAGACCTGTCCGCGGGCCGCGCTGCCGCCGCATGCCAGCACGACGAGCACGCCGCTCCAGGCCAGCAGCGCTCGTTCAGCACGCATCGGAAACTCGACTGGTCGATGCCGGGATTGGATCGTGCCTCAGGGCGCCGGGGGGGCCGCCGCCTCGGCCTCGGCCGCCGCGCGGGCCGCCGCCTCGGACGCGCGGATCTCGTCGTCGGAGAGAGCCGACGGCCCGGACGGGCCGGCGTGGTTCCCGCAGCCGCAGCCGCCGGCGGCCACCAGCAGCCACACGAGGCAGATCACGCGGGTGCCGCAGCGGATCAGCGCGAAGGGAAGCATGAAGGGGGCCTCGGAGGGCGAACCTATGGCAACAGGATACGGATCAGAATACGGATCAGAGACCGCCCGACGCGAGCACCTGGCCGTCGTCGCGGCGGCAGGCTCGCTCGTAGGCGATCGGATCGACGCTGTAGCTCACCCAGCGGACCGAGCCGTCGCCGAGCACGAAGCACACGCCGCCGGAGTGGGAGGAGCCGAACAGGCTCGATGCGGCGTTGGGGTTGGTGCCGGTAATCGAGGGATGCTGCAGGTCGGGCTTCGGCACGTTGGTCTGATTGCCGATGCGGCGAACCTCGGTGTCGGCCCAGCCGGTCGCGGCGTAGGTCTCGTTCTCGTCGTGCGGATTCACGAAGTCGCGCGGGTTGATCTGCTTCTCGCCGAGCAGGATCGTGTTCGAGAGGCCGTCGCGGGCATGGGCCGGCCGCACCTGCCCCGCCCCGGTGCGGATGATCAGCCCCGAGAGCCCCGCGAAGGCCGCGGCGCCGCTGGTGGGCGGACTCTCCCGCGAGCCGCCGGTGTGCCCCGCGTTCGCGGCATAGTCGGAGCGGGCGCGGCCCACATCGGCCGAGCCGGGCGACCGTCGCGTCGGGCAGTACATGATCGGAATCGCCGTTCGGCGGACGACCGCATGGCCGGCCGCCGTCATCGGCTGATCGAAGATGGTCTGCCCCTCGATGAACGGCAGGATCTGATACCCCCACGACCACTCCACGCGATCGATGTCGGCCGGACCGCAGCAGCCGCCCTGCGCGAGTGGCGGGCCAGCCGTGCACTGGCGGTGGCTTGGCTGCTGCCCCTGGCCCTCGTAGCACGCATCCTTGCCGGCCGGAGGAAAGAAGCCCTTCGACTCCATGAAGCGGATCGCACCGAGGCCGAGCTGGCGAATCCCCGAAGCACAGCTCGCGCGGCGGGCGGACTCCCGAGCCGACTGGACCGCCGGCAGCAGCAGCCCGATGAGCACCGCGATGATCGCGATCACCACGAGGAGTTCTACGAGCGTGAAGGCACGACGGCGAACGCTGGTCGGCATATCCCATCCCCCCAAAAAAAAGACACGCAGACGACACGGGAGGGCGCAGCCAACGATCCGCCCGTCCCTCCCCACGACATGAGTCTATGATGCCGGGACGGAATCGTCAGGCCCCGGCCATGGTCGGGGAGTCCCCGGTCGGGCGGCGGCGCCAGCCCCGGTCGTTGACGCTGGTTTTTCCGGCTTCCACAATCCAAATCGGTCGTTCGCTTCGCCCCCGCCCACGCCCGCCCAAGGAGCTTTTCCGGTGCACACCCCCGCCAACTTCGTGGAGCTCGAGGATGCCGAGGTCTGGTCCGCGATCGCCGCCGAGCAGGTGCGGCAGCAGGAGGGCCTCGAGATGATCGCCAGCGAGAACTTCACGAGCCCGGCGGTGATGCAGGCGGTGGGCAGCGTGCTCACCAACAAGTATGCCGAGGGCTACCCCGGCAAGCGGTATTACGGCGGCTGCGAGTTCGTCGACAGGGTGGAAGACATCGCCCGCGACCGGCTCAAGAGCCTGTTCGGCGCCGAGCACGTGAACGTGCAGCCGCACTCCGGCAGCCAGGCCAACGCCGCGGTGTATCTCGCCGCGATCCAGCCGGGCGACACCGTGCTGGCCTTCGACCTCGCCCACGGCGGCCACCTCACGCACGGCATGAAGCTCAACGCCTCGGGCGTGTTCTACAAGTTCGTCCACTACGGCGTCCGTCGCGACGACTGTCGGCTCGACTTCGACCAGGTGGCGAGCCTCGCCCGCGAGCACAGGCCGAAGCTGATCGTGGCCGGGGCGAGCGCGTATCCCCGTGAGATCCCCCACGGGACGTTTGCCGAGATCGCTCGCGAGGTGGGGGCGAAGCTGCTGGTGGACATGGCCCACTACGCGGGCCTGGTGGCCGCCGGCATCCACGACAACCCCGTGCCCGTGGCCGACTTCGTGACCAGCACCACGCACAAGACGCTCCGCGGCCCCCGCGGCGGGATCGCGATGTGCCGCGAGGCCCACGCCAAGGATCTCGACCGCTCGGTGTTCCCCGGCCAGCAGGGCGGCCCCTTGATGCACGTGATCGCCGGCAAGGCCGTGGCCTTCGGCGAGGCGCTGCGTCCAGAGTTCAAGGCCTATGCCAAGCAGGTCGTGGCGAATGCGAAGGTGCTGGCCGAGGCCCTCGCCTCCGGCGGCGTGCGGCTCGTGAGCGGCGGCACCGACAACCACCTGATGCTCGTGGATGTCACGCCGCTGGGCATCGGCGGCAAGATCGCCGAGCAGACGCTCGACCGCTGCGGGATCACCTGCAACAAGAACATGATCCCCTACGACGAGCGGAAGCCCATGGATCCCTCGGGCATCCGCCTCGGCACGCCGGCGCTCACGACCCGCGGCATGGGGAGCGACGAGATGAAGCGGATCGCCGAGTGGATCCTCCGGGCGCTCAAGCACACCGACGACGCCGGCGTGGTGGAGACGACCCGCCGCGAGGTCGCCGAACTCGCCGAGCAGTTCCCGGTGCCCGCCGCACGGCTTCAGGCCGGCGCCGAAGCCGTGGCCTGAAGCGTCAACTGGCCTGCAGCGTCTCGATGCTGTTGATGTGCACGAGCGAGCAGGTCACGCTGCGGTCGTCATCGGGATAGTAGACGATCATCTTGCTCTTCATCACGAATGCACACTCGGGGTGTCGGATCTCGTGGACCTCTCCGTTCGACATCCGGATGACGAACGGCTCGAACGGTTCGCGGCGCAGGTAGTCCTTGATGGTCTCGGCGTTCATTGCGGCGTTCCGAGAGGATGGGCGTGGTGATGTACAGGCGAACATTATAAGGCGAAGCAGTGGCCGGTGCAACGCACGGCCTGCCGCGCGCTGGGCCCAACGCGGTCCTACGGCCAGCGGGCGACCACTTCGCGAGTCGCGTTGAAGTCCACGCGGCCGGCGTCGAGGGTGCCGCGCTGGGGATGCTGGAATGTCACGCGGTGCCCGCCCGCGGGGACGGGTAGTGTGACCGGCGTGGTGGAGGCGGCGCCGTCGGCATCGCGAAACGGCGTGCCGTCGATCAGCACCGCGGCGCCAAGCGGCTCGGTGATGAAGTTGACGAGCGGCGCCGTCGCCGCCACGACCGCCGCCCTCACACCGGGCGGCCGGTCGCGGCGCGGCTCCGTCGTCGACGTGCTCAGGGACGGCAGAAGCATCGAGATCGCGAGTGTCGCCGGGATGAGGGCTGCGGCGAGCAGCAACGCGGCCGCGGCCCAGCGTCGCGATCGGTTCGGGCTTCGCGGGGTGGCCGCCGCGGCCGCGTCGACCGCCGCGAGCAGTTCACCCGCGTGGGCCGGCCGCGCGTGATGATCCCGGCTCGCGGCCGCGAGCGCCACGCGGTTGAGATGCGCCAGCCGCGGGTCGGTCGCGATCTCCCGCGCCCGCTCGCCCAGCCGCGGAAACGCCTCGGCCGGCAGGCCGGTGAGCATCTCGTAGATCACGAGGCCCGCGGCGTAGACGTCGGCCCGCAGGTCCATGCGGCCGTCCGGCGGCATGTAGCGGACGGTGCCGAGCCGCGAGAGCTGCGGGGCCGCCGGTGAGAGCAGGCCGAAGTCCGCGAGTTTGAGCTCGCGGTTCACGAACAGGCAGTTCGACGGCTTCACGTCGCGGTGCACCATGCCGGCCGCGTGGAGGTGGGCGAGGCCGGCGACGAGCTGCCGGGCGCAGCGCAGGCATTCGTCGGCCGCCAGCGGCCCCTGTTCGAGCCGTAGTTCGAGCGTGGCGGGGCGATAGGCCACGTCGTTGGTGGCGGGCCGTCCCGACACGTCGTC
>JBIIMU010000093.1:0-8021 GCA_044337845.1 Pirellulales bacterium
GTCGCATGGCTCGACGCGCCGGAGCGATCGAACACGACGCTCGCCTGGTTCACGATCGCCCCGCGGACGCTCCCCGTCGCGCCCCCCGTCCCGATCCGCAGCGTGCCGGCCGCGACCGTCGTCGTGCCGGTGAAGGTGCTGTCGCCGGCGAGCGTGAGCGTGCCGCCGCCGACCTTGACGAGCCCGCCGCTGCCGCTGATCGCACCCGCATACGATGAGCTCCGCCCCGTGCCGCCGATCTCGAGCGTGTGGCCCGCGATGGCGAGGTTGCGGGTGCCGGCGAGGCCGGCGAACGAATAGGTCCGCGGCGTCGGGGCGGTGAAGGAGATCGTGCCGGAGTCGCCCGCGGCGAGGTCGAGCGTGGCCCCCGCGAGCGCCGTCGTGCCGGCGATCGAGAGCGTGCCGGCGGCGATCCGCACCGCGCCGTCGAAGGCGTTGGTGGGGGCGAGGGCGAGCGTGCCCTCGCCGAACTTCGTGAGCGATCCGCCCACGCTGACGAGCGGCTGGGCGAAGGCCACGGTCCGGCCGGCGGTGTCGATGCGAAAGTGCTGGCCCGGGGCCTGCGAGAACCGCGGCGAGTAGTCGGTCGCGTCGCCGGTGGAGAAGCGGAGGCCGCCGCCGGAGAACGTGATCGTGCCCGTGGTCCCGAGTGCCGCCGGGCCGGCCGGCTGCAGGAAGCCCCCCTCCAGGTCGATGCCGTCGGCAACCACGTTCACGCCGGTCAGCGTCACCGTGTCGGCACCGATCTTCACCAGGCGGCTGGCCGAGAGGTTCGCCGTCACGGTGAGCGCCCCGTCACCGCCGCCCAGCCGGAGCCCCGCCGCGCCGGGGATGATCGCACGCGACAGCGTCGCCGTGCCGCTGCCGCCGATCGCGAGGCCGGGAACACCGCGGAGATCGACCGCCGTCCCCAGCGATCCGGAGATGGCGACCGCGCCGGCCGACGCGGGGTCGATCCGGCCGGCCGCGATCCAGTCGCCGAGCGGGCTGCCGGCCGGGAGGGCGAGCGTGCCGCCGGCGCCGATCCGCATGGTGGCCGATCCCGGCAGCGCCGCGGCCTGCGTGAACCGCAGCATGCCCGCCTCCACGGCCACACCCCCGGCGAACGCGTTGCTCCCGGCGAGCGTCAGCGTGCCGGGGCCGGTCTTCTCGATGCCGCCCGAGCCGGCGATGCCGCCGGCAAACGTGGTCGAGCCGCCGTTGCCGCCGATCCGCAGGGAATGGCTGCCCATCGAGAGCGCCCGACCGCCGGTCAGGCCGCCGAGTTCGAACGTGCTCGCCGTGCCCGCCACGAACACGACGGCGCCCGCATCGGCCGCGTTCATGTCGAGCGTGGAGCCCGCGAGGCCGGCCGTGCCCGCGACGCGGAGCGTGCCCGCCGTCACCCGCGTGGTGCCGGAGTAGGTGTTGGCCCCGGTGAGCGTCCAGGTGCCGGTGCCGGTCTTCACCAGCCCGCCGGTGCCCACGTAGGCCTTGGCGAGGGTGCCGGAGCCGGTGGTCGAGTGGAGCGTGAGATCGCCCCCTTGCGACACGATCCGCGCGGCCGACGTCGATTCCAGAAACGTCACGTTCACGCCGGGCTGCAGCTCGACGAGGCCGCCGCCCGCACCGATCGTGAAGCCGCGGGAGGTCGACCCGCTGCCGGCGAGCCGCAGCGCCCCGGCGTCGAGCACGATGCGGTCGGCCGTCGCGGGCAGGTTGCCGAGCGACCCGGTCGGGAGATCGGAGAAGTTGCTCGCGAACAGCGTGCCTGAGGCGACCGTGATGGCCGACGCCGCACCGACCGTGCCCGTATACAGCCTCCCGGACGCGGCGAGCATCCCGCCCTCGATCCGGGTCGCACCCGCGTAAGCGTTCGACGTGGACGTGAGGATCGCGAGCCCAGGCCCGGCCTTGGTGAAGCCGCCGACCGCCGTCCCCGTCACGAGCGGCCCGGCCAGCGTGGTCGTCGCGGTGCCCACGATCGTGGCGTGCCCCGAGAGCGTCACCGTGCCCGTCAGCCGCACGCTGCCGACGGCGTCGAGGGTGCCGCCGGCGAGGTCGAGCGGGTCGTCGAGCGTGAAGGTGCCGGCCGCCTGCTCGATCGCCAGGGTGCCCGCGGGGCCGATCCGCACCGCGCCCGCCCCCGCCACGGTCGCCGAGCCCGTGAGCCGCAGCGTGCCGCCGGCCACGTCGATCGAGCCGTCGTTGGTGATCGTCGAGCCGTCGAGCGTGAACTGGTTCGTGCCGGACTTCCGGAGCACGGCGTCGGGCTCCACCCGGAGCCAGGTGCTCGTGCCGGTGAGGCCCCAGTTCCTGCTCCCCGTCACGCTGCTGGTGTTGGCCAGGGCGGAGATGTACTTCACGTCGCCGGGGGCGGTGCCCGTCATGGTGAGCGTGCCGCCGGTGAGGTAGGCGACGTACTCGCCCAGACTCTGGCCCGCGAGATTGGCCGTGCTCCCGCTGGCCACGGCGCCGACGTAGCGGTAGGCCATCGGCGTGGGCGTGGGGGGCGAGCCCGAGTAGAGCGGCGCGTCGCTGAACCAGTGGTACCAGGCGTAGCCCGGCACGTAGGTCCGCGACTCGAGCCGCGGCAGCACGTTGTCGAGAAACAGCTTGTTGGCGTCGATGATCTGCTGGTCGGTGTAGGCGCCGCCCCAGTCGTGGATGGCGAACTCGGTGGGCATCACCGCCTTCCCGTAGGTGTTGCGGTAGTAGTCGACGCTGCCGATGAACCAGTTGGCGGCTTCGGTGGGGTTGTTGGGATTCGAATAGCCGTACCAGTGGAAGGCGATCGCATCGACCCGCAGGTTGGGGTTGTATTTGGGGTTGGCCGCGTTGGTCCGCCGGTCCTCGAGCTGCGTCATGAAGTCGGCGATCCAGGTGCGGCCAGCCGTGTTGTCGGAGACCGCCGGGCTCGCGAGCTTCACGGTCGTGCCGGCGAACGCGTTGCAGATCCGCGACCAGGCATCGAGGGCCGAGGTCACGCTCATGTTGGCCTGGTCGGTCCGCTCGGGCTCGTTGAAGCCGAGCACCCACTCGAGCCCGGGCCGGGCCTTCACGCTGGCGATCGTCGCATCGCTCGGCGAGTTCCAGAACATCGGGTAGTGCTTGGCCCCGAAGGCGCCCGGCGTGCCGGTGCCGGTGCCCCACGTGTAGTACCAGCCCGCGTTGGTGGCCTGGAGATTCGCGTAGTTCGCCCGGACGTCGGCGAAGCCCCGCTTGGGATTGAGAATCTGGCCCGCGGCCGCTCCCGGCACGAGGAACCCGACGAGCAGTACCAGGAGCGACGCGAACGGGCGGGCGGCGGCGCGGATCGCTGGCGACATGGCACGCTCCCCTACCGCAGCCCGCGTTCGGTGGCCGCCTTGAGCAGCCCCAGATCGAAGGCCCGGGCGACGGCCTGGGTGCGGTCGCCCACGCCGAGCTTCTCGATCACGCCGGCGACGTGGGCCTTGGCGGTGTGGGTCGAGATGCCGAGCAGCTTCGCGATCTCGTTGTTGGTGAACCCCTCGCGGAGCAGGCCGATCACCTCGAGCTCGCGGGGCGTGAGCGCGACGGCCGACCCCGCCGCGGCGGTGGCCGGCCGCAGCCGCACCACGCCCTGCACCGGGCGGCCACCCGCATGCACCGACCGGATGGCCTCGAACAGCTCGCGGTGGCCCACGTGCTTGGTCACGTAGCCGCTGGCCCCGGCGTCGAGCGACCGCTGGGCGTCTTCCTGGGATTCGGCCGACGTCAGCACCAGCACCCTTGCCGCCGGGTCAGCCCGGCGGATCCGGTGCAGCGTGGCGATTCCGTCGGTGCCGTGCATGGCCAGATCCAGGAGCGTGACGTCGGGGGCATGCTGCTGCCACAGGCTGTACGCGGCTTCGCCGTCGTCGGCCTGCGCCACCACCGAAAAATCGGGCTCCGAGGCGAGCAGGTTGGCGAGACCCGCCCGCATCACGGGGTGATCGTCGACGAGAAGCAGGCGAATTCGCCGAGCGGATGTCATGTTCCACCGGGGCGAGGGGGGGCGGACGATCCCCAGCCGAACCATACCGTACACCACCGGGCCGGGCCACTTAGCCGGATGGCTAATATCGGGCGGGGGCCGGGCCGCCTATCGTCTTGGAGCGGTCGAGCTCTCGCGCGGAAGGGCTCCGACTCGAAGGCCTTGTGGGGGGATGCTCATGTCGCGTGGCAGTGATCGGTCCGTCGGTCGGATCGTCCGTTCGGCCGTGGTTCTCTGCGTGGTCGCCGCCGCCTCGACGGCCGGGGTGGCGTCGGCCGTCGACTACTACTGGACCGCCGACGGCACCGCGCTCGGCGGCAGCGGCACCTGGAACACGGCGTCGTCGAACTGGTTCATCGGGTCGTCGTCCGGTTCGCTCGGCACCTTCACGAGCGCCACCACGAGCCAGGCATTTCTCCAGGGCACGAGCGGCACGCTCACGGCGAGCGGCACGCCGCAGTTCAACCGCATCACCGTGAACTCGGGCAGCTTCACGGTGTCGGGGCTCCTCTCCTGGGCGAACGACGGCACGGTTTCGCCCAGTCGCGCGATCGTGGTCAACCCCTCCACGGCCCTCACGATCACCAGCACCAACGGTGGTGGCCTGCCGCTCGCCGTGCAGGGCGGCGGCGCGGTCACTTTCACGCAGAGCAACCGCAACTACGGCGGCACGATCACCGCGTCGACTCCGGGCACGCGGCTGATTTTCACGGCGGTCAACGGTCTCGACAACGGATCCAACAGCACGCCCCTGACGATGCAGGCGGGCACCACGCTCCAGCTGAACCAGACCAACAACTACCGGGCGGCGCTGTCGTTGAGCGCAGCCAGCGTGGAGGTGAACGCCGCGAATGCGCTCGTGTTTCAGGCAAGCGCCTCCGTGAGCGTCACCGGCACGGCGGCGTCGGTGATCAAGACCGGCACCAACGCGGCCGGCACGATCCAGTTCAACAGCACCCGCACGTTCACGGTCGCGTCCACCGGCGATCCGTCGGGCGTCGATCTCGACATCCAGTGCCGGATCACCGGCGGCTCCGGGCTCACGAAGGCCGGGGCCGGCACGATGCGGCTCTCGGGGACGACCTCCTCCTATGCCGGTGCCACCACGGTCTCCGCCGGCAAACTCGTGATCGATGGCGACCAAGCGACTGCCGCGGGCACGGTGTCGGTGGCGGCGGCCGCCTGGCTTGGCGGCTCCGGCACCACCGGCGGAGCGCTCTCGATCAGCGGCACCCTCAGCCCCGGCAACGGCCTCGGCACGCTCACGGGAGGCTCGTCGGCGTCGTTCGCCGCCGGCTCGGTCCTCGACTCCCAGCTGCTGACCTCCACGACGGCGGCCGACCTCCTCCGCGTGGCCGGCAACCTTACCCTGACGGGCTCGGTGGGGCTCGCGCTCGCCGATCCGGGAGCGGCGTCGCTCCTGCCGGCCGACACCGTGCTGTCGCTCGTCAACTACGGCGGCGCGGTCAGCGGCCTGTTTTCCTACGGCGGCGTGCCCCTCGCCGACAACGACACGTTCACCTTCGGGCCCAACACCTGGCGGATCGCCTACCAGTCGACCGTGCCGGGGGCCAACGTCACCAATGCCCTCCCGGGCGGCACGTTCGTGAACCTGATCGTGGTGCCGGAGCCGGCGTTCGGCGGCGTCGCCCTCGCCGGCATGCTCGCCTGGCGGCTACGGCGGCGGTGCCGCGGCGGCGCGTAGGCCAGACCATCGATGCGCCGGCGGCCGGCGAGGAGTATTCATGAGCGGGAACCGGGACACCATGGGCAGACACGATCCGGCGCGGCGCGGCTTCACGTTGGTCGAGCTGCTCGTCGTCATCGCCATCATCGCGGTGCTGATCGGCCTCCTGCTGCCGGCCGTGCAGGCGGCGCGGGAGTCGGCCCGCCGCACGTCGTGCATCAACCGGATGAAGCAGGCCGGGCTCGCGCTGCACGTCTACCACGGGGCGAAGAAGTGGCTGCCACGGTCGTTCGGCAACCGCAACGCCTCGACCCCGGCCTTCGCCGCCAACAACGGCCGGGCAGGCTGGCAGCAAGGCACGCCCGACACGTGGGCCGCCGAGATCATGCCGTTCCTCGAGAACCAGCGGCTCTATGACCAGTTCGATTTCTCGAAGCGCGTGGGCGACACGTCGCGGTCGATCACCCGGCCGACGTCCAACGGGCAGCTCGTGCAGCAGGTCCTGCCCATGTACATCTGCCCTTCGGATCCCCTGGGCACGTCGCCGGTGTTCAAAAACCGCTGCAACTACCAGAACTACCGGCAGACCTCGCAGCAGCACGGCCTGTGGTACGCCCCCTGCTTCGGGCCGACGGTGCTGATCGACCGCCCCGGCTGCCAGTACTGCCCGAACAACGCGGCCTGGGGATCGTCGAGTTCGCCCGGGGCATCCAACCCGTGCTGCAACCTGGTCGGGCCCGCCAGCCACCAGGGCTTCGGCGGGATCGCCGTCGGGATGTTCTCGCAGGAACCGATCCGCACGTCGTTCAAGGACGTGCCCGACGGGCTCTCGAAGACGATCATGCTGGGCGAGACCTTGCCCGGCGACACCGTTCACAACGGCGCGTACATGAACGGCATGACGGTGCTCACCAACATCCCGATCAACACCTTCGCATTGCCGTCGGAACTGGTGCAGGAGGGCAGGCACGACCCCGACAGCGGGGCGGCGCCCGACTACAAGCTCAACGGCATCAAGAGCCGGCACGCCGGCGGGGCCACCGTGACCATGGGCGACGCCTCGGTGCGGTTCGTCGCCGACGGGGTCTCCGATCCGCTCCTCTGGGCAATGGGCACGCGGGCGCTCGGGCTCCAGGACGTGGTCAAGGTGGCGAGCGAATGAGCCTCCACGCCTGGCATCGCTCCGGGTTCGTCGCCGTGCTGCTCGCCGCCGCGGTCGGCTGCGATGCCTCCCGCGGCGTGGTGCCGGTCGCGGGCACGATCCGCTTCGCCGGCAAGGCCCCGCCGGCCTCGGGCTACGTCTACTTCGTTCCGCTCGACCCCTCGACGGCGGAGACCGACGACGCGCCGCGCTCGGGCACGGCCCTGTTCACGCCCGACGGGTCGTTCGAGGTCACCACCTTCCGCGAGGGCGACGGCCTCCGCCCGGGCCGCTACGAGGCCCGGGTCGACTGCACGCTTCCGGCCGAGGCCCACGCCGCGGCCAAGTCGGCCGTGCCGAAGTCGTTCACGCCGCCCGAGGTTACGATTCCGGGGAACGGTCCCCGGCCCGTCGTGGTGGAGATCGACGTCCGCTGAGCCCCGGGCGCCGACGGCCGTCGTGACCATGGCCGGCGGAACCAGTTTGGGAGATCGCGGAGCACCATGCGGCGACGCCGGCGAGGTTCGTGGCGATGCCTGGTGGCCACCGCGGCGCTGCTCGCCGTCGCCGCCCAGGATCCCGGATCGCCCGACCCCGCCCCGGATCACGTCGCCGACGTGCTCTCGCTGCCGATCGACGTCCGCGACGCAGGCCGTCGGGTCCGGCTGCGGGCGGTGGTCACGATGTGGCAGGCGACCGACGACATCGGGGTCGTCCAGGATGCCACGGCGGGCATCTGGGTGGGCTGCGGCGACGAGGCCTTGAAGAAGAAGGTGCGCGGCGTCATTCGGCCGGGGATGGAGGTGATCCTGGAGGGCCGGCTGTATCGCGGCGGCTATTCACCGCTGCTCGTGATGGAGCACGTGGAGTTCGTCCAGGAGCGGGAACTTCCCGCACCGCATCCCGCCGACCTGGAGCGGCTGTTCATCGGCGCCGACAACGGCCTGCGGGTCGCGGTCGAGGGGATCGTGCAGGGCTACACGCCCGGCGGCAACCAGCTCCGGCTGCTGCTCGCCTGCGGCGCCCACCGCCTCGCCGTGCAGGTGCTCGATCCGACCGGCCTCCCGGGCCGCGACCGCCTGCTCGACTCCCGGCTGCGGGTGACGGGCGTGGTCGGTTCGGTCCGCAACACGCGGGGGGAGTTTCTCGCGCCGCGGCTGGTCGCGAGCGGCACGGCCGACGTCGTCGTCGTCGATCCGTCGTCGGCCGACGTCACG
>JBIIMU010000122.1:0-7114 GCA_044337845.1 Pirellulales bacterium
GTTGTAGGCCCCGGTGTCGTACAGTCCCGGCGCGAGGAAGTCCGCCGCGTCGAGGATGTCGACGATCCCGTCGTAGCCGAAATCGCCCTCGCTCCACGTCGCGGGGCTCCCCGTGTCGAACTTCCCGGCGGCGAAGAAGTTGGCGGCATCGAGGATGTCGACCTGCCAGTCGATGTTGGCGTCGCCCAGCGCCGCGTAGGCGAACACCACCGACCCGTCGCCCGGGTCGAGCCAGCCGATCGCCCGGGGGCCTCCCTGGGCCACTTCGGCCGCCACCACCGACGACGTGATGCCGCTCGCTCCGGTCCATGAGCCGTCACCGCGGCCCGCCACGATGGCGGCGACGAGGTCCGCGGGCGCGAGGCCGGCGGCCACGGTGATCGCACCGGCCGCCGCATCGACGATCCCGCCGGCATTGGGGTCGAGGCGGGGCACGGTCGTGGTCAGGAACGGCGCGATCGAGAGCGTGCCACCGGCGACGGGTGTGATCGTGCCCGAGCCGGTCTGTCCGGTGCCCGTGAGCACGAGCGTGCCCCCTTCGATGCGGGTCGGCCCGCGGTAGGAGTTGGCCGCCGCGAGCGTGAGCCTGCCGGGCCCGGCCTGCACCACGCCGCCGCTGCCGCCGATGACGCCGGCGAAGGTCACCGCATCGGACCGGCTGAAGGCGAGCGTGGCCCCCGGGGAGACGGTGACCGCGACGGGACTGCCGATCAGCCCCGTCGTGCCGCCGGCGCCGACCTGGAGCGTGCCCGCCTCGACATACACCGTGCCTGCCGCAAACGCCGCCGGCTGGTCGATCACCAGCGTGCCCGCCCCGCGCTTCGCCACCGGCACGGTGCCGCTCAGCGGCGTGGCGGGGCTGGCGGTGCCGCTCGCGACGGTCTGCACGTCCACCGCGAGGTCGAAGATCGACACCGTGCGATTCTGGAAGTCCATCACGGCGAGGGTCTTGGTCGCGGCGTCGTAGCCGAAGTCGTACCAGCCGTTGCCGTTGGCCGGCGTCGACCCGGACAGCAGGTTCCAGTTGATGGGCAGCGCGGCGCCCGCCGTCGTGGTCACGCGGTTGGCCGCCGTGAACACCGAGGCTCCGGTGGACGTGCCGGCAGGCCGGTCGTTCCAGATCACGGCGTTGCCGCTGAACGAGCCGGCCGGATCGACCACGCCGGGAAGAAAGGCGAGGCTCTGCCCGGCCATGCCCACGCCGTTGGAGCTGTTGTTGACGAGGAACTGCTGCGTGCCGCCCGCCAGCGCGTTGATGCCCGAGCGGATGCCGAAGGCCACGTTGTTGGCGTTGCGGGAGTAGATGTCGCCCGTCGCGGGGTCGAAGTCGACGCTGCGCCATTCCGTGTTCGTGGGCGACGTGTTGATCGCCATCCCCGGCACCGCCGAGCCGGTCAGGCCGTAGATCGTGGTGCCGGTCGACACGTCGAGGAGCGGCCGCCGTCCCGAGGTATGCACCAGCCCGGTCACGCCCGAGCCTCCCTGGCTGACGCCGCCGACCACGTGGCCCGGATCGAACGCCACCCCTCCCATCTGTCGGCCGCTGAGCGAGCCGGTCCAGAGCAGCGATCCATCGACCGCGTTGAACGCCCGCAGCCCGTCGGTGGTCGCCGGCGTGGTGGTGCCATTGTCCCAGGCGGAGGCGAGCAGCGTGCCGCTCACCGCCAGACCAGTGAAGCCGCGACTGTTGCCGGTGTTGGTCCGCGCACCGAAGGCCGCCGACAGCGTGGGCACGACGCCGAGACCGGGCGTTGCCAGGGGATCAGTCGCCGCAACGATGGCCGTGGTGCCGGTGGTGCCCGTGGCGTTGATGCCGGCGAGGTACACCGTGGTCCCGTTCCAGGCGATCGCCCCGGGGTGCGTGCCCACGTACCACGGATTGAGGTTGTTGGCCGTGGTGGCCACGTTGAGCCGCACGCGCTCGTAGACCGAGAGCGACTGGGCGGAGGCGGCTCCGGCGGCCGCGAGGTTCGCGGCGATCCCGAGCAGGACCAGGCGGCGGCTGCGCGTCATCACGATCAGAACCTCCTTCGGGTGGCACTGGTGCCCCACCCCGGCAGCGAGACCTCCACGGCCCCCGTCGCCGTCCATCATACGGTCTCGGCCCGCGATGCGGGTCGCCCGCTCGCGGGCCGTGCTCTTCCGCAAAACCACGGGGATGGTGCATAACACGCCGCGAAGGTCGGCCGGCCGTTGGTGGGCCGCGAGCCGAAGCGAGGGTGAGTCGGCCATGAGCAGTCAGCGCACGGGCATCGTCGTCCCCCACACCCACTGGGATCGCGCGTGGTACCTGCCGTTTCAGGCCTTCCGCCTGCGGCTGGTCGCGATGGTGGCCGATCTGCTCGACCTGCTCGAGTCGGGCCATCTGCCGACGTTCGTCCTCGACGGCCAGACGGTCGTGCTCGAGGATCACCTCGCGATCCGGCCGCAGGACCGGCCGCGGATCGACGCCCTGGTCGAGTCGGGGCGGCTCAGGCTGGGCCCGTGGTACACGATGCCGGACTGCTTCCTCGCGCGGCCCGAGTCGCTGATCCGCAACCTGCAGCGCGGCATCGGCATGGCCGTCGATCATGGGGGCGCGTCGCGGGTCGGCTACGTGCCCGACTCGTTCGGTCACTTCGCCCAGCTGCCGCAGATCCTCGCCGGGTTCGGGATCGACTCCTTCCTGTTCATGCGGGGCATGCCCGAGGAGGTGCGCGACCGCGACGGCGCCATCTTCACGTGGCGGGCGCCGGATGGGTCGGAGGTGCTGGCCACGTTTCTCCGCGAGGGCTACTTCCCGCTCGGTGCGCTCGGGCAGGAGAGCTTTCACGGGCGGTACGACGGCCTGCCGGCCAGCCGCGAGCGGGCCCGGGAACGGCTCGGCCAGACGCTCGCACGGCTGCTGCCCTTCCAGAAGCAGCCGGTCGTGGTGCTGCCCGCCGGCGGAGACCATCTCCCCGCCCGCGGCGATCTGGCCGCGCTGGTCGATGACCTCAATGCCAGCCAGTCTGACGTGCGGCTGAGGTTCGGCGGCTTCGAGGACTACCTCGCCGAGCTCCGCGCGTCGGCGGAGGCGGAGGCGCCTCCCGTCTTCAGCGGCGATCTCCTCGGCCAGGCCGATCATCCGCTGCTGCGCAACGTGCTCTCGTCGCGGGTCGATCTCAAGATCCTCAACCACCGCGCGCAGTCGCTGCTCACCCGCGTGGTCGAGCCGCTGGCCGCCTGGGCGCACGTGAACGGCCTGCCCGTCGTCGAGCCCGCGCTGCTCGAGGCCGCGTGGGACGCCCTGCTCGAGAACCACGCCCACGACGACATCTGCGGCTGCAGCGTGGACGACGTCCATCTCGACGACGTGCAGCGGTTCCACGAGGTGCTCGCGCTGGGGCAGGAGCTGATCACCCGGCAGATCGAGCACCTCGTGCAGCACCGGCTGCCGGCCGCGAGCGATCCCCGATCGGCCCGCGTGTTCGCCTTCAACCCGCATCCGTGGCCCGTGTCGGTCTCGGCCACGGTGCGCATCCTCCTGCCCGACGAGGGGGGCGAGTTCTCCGAGCCCTCCGCGGCCCGCCGGCTGCGGGCCGTCGATGCGGCGGGCGCGGAGATGCCCGTGCGGGTGCTCGCCACGTCGTGCAAGGCGATCCGCAACCGCTACCTGGAAACCACCTGGGGCCGGGCCTACGAGGTGCAGGCGACCTTCAGCCTGCCGCCGCTGGGCTTCCACGTGGCGTCCTTCTCGGAGACGGCCGAGCCGCTCGAGCTGGCCACGATCGAGACACCGGAGCCGGTGCCGGAGTCGCTCGTCGCGGCGATCCGCTTCGAGCTCGACGCCGACCTCGGCGACGGCTACTCGCACGGCCCCTGCCCGGAGATCCCCGTGCAGCCGGCGCGGCTCGTGGCCGCGACCGCCGACGAGCGGACGGCGGACGTGTTTCACCTCGCGTACGAGCTCCGCGGGCACGCCTCGATCCGGCGCGACGAGCTTGCCGGCCGGCCGTGGGTCGACTGCGTGGGCCCGCAGGTGACGATGCCGATCAGCGTGCGGGCCGAGCGGCGCCGGGTGCCGGCGGAATCGGCCCGTTCGCTCGCGTTCGTCTGGGAGCTGCGGATCTCCTACACCAACGTGTTCGCCGACAGCCGCCTCCGCGTCGTGGTCGATCCGCAGCCGCTCGCGGGCGCGGCCGGGCTGGGGGCGTGTCGCCACGTGCTCGTCGATGGCCAGGCCCAGTGGTGGTCGCTCGCCGCGGAGCCGGCCGTGCACGACCTCTGGCCGGGGCCGCTCGCCACTCCGGCCTATCCCGGCGAGAAGCCCTATCCGGTCCATCACACGAACGACGGCCTCGTGTGGGTCGGCGCGTCGTGCACGCCGTTCGCCGGCGGCGTCGGCCTGCACGAGTTCGAGCTGGTGGCGGCCGCAGCCTCGGCCGCGCCCGCGGCGGCGTTCACGCTCCACCGCGCCGTCGGGTCGCTCTCGGTCCGCGGCGGGCGGATCCGGTCGTGCCAGGCGGGGCCGCAGCGTCCCACCCCCGACGCGCAGCTGCAGCGGCGGCTCGACCACGTGCTCGCCATCGGTTCCGCCGGGGGTGTCGGCGCGGCCATGCGGCTCCTGAAGGAGACGCTGCATCCCTGCTGGATCCAGGAGTGCCCCGTGGTGCCCGTCACGGCGGCGGCCGGCCCCGCCCTGCCCGTCGCCTCCCTGCTCGAGCTCGGCGACACGCGGCTCGACGTGATGGGTTTGAAACCTGCGGCCGGCAAGGGTCTGCTGGTGCGGCTTCTGAACCCGACGGGCGACACCGTGGCGACCACGCTGCGGCTTCCCGGGCTGGGCGATGGCATGCACAGGGCCTCCCGCACGATGCTCGACGAGACGACGATCCTCTCCTCCGTCGACCTCGGCTCGACGAAGCGGCTCGACCTGCACGTGAGGCCCTACGAAATCCAGACGTGGACGATCGAGCCATGCTGAAAATCACGGGCACGTTTCTCGACGAGATCACCCACGACATCCCGCCGCAGAACTGGGGACGGAAGGAGTGGGCCGCGGACTTCGACGCCATGCGGGCGATCGGGATCGACACCGTGATCCTGATCCGGGCCGGCTACCGGGAACGGCTCACCTTCGATTCGCGGGTGATCGCCCGGCACCGGCCGTGCCTGCCGGCCTACCAGGATCTCGTCGACCTGTTCCTCACCGAGGCCGAACGCTGCGGCATGCAGTTCTTCTTCGGCACCTACGACTCGGGCGAGCACTGGATCAACGGCGACTACCGCGCGGAGAGCGACCTCAATCGCGACTTCTGCACCGAGGTGATGGACCGCTACGGCCATCGGCGGGCGTTCGCGGGCTGGTACATCAGCCACGAGATCAACACCTTCAACGCCGGGATGATGCGGGTCTACGACGAGCTGGCGCGTCATCTGCGGACGCTCAAGAACGTCCCGATCCTGATGTCGCCCTACGTGAAGGGCGTGAAGCAGTTCGGCGCGGAGGCGATTTCGCTCGACCAGCACGTCCGGGAGTGGGAGTCGGTGTTTCGCGACCTGGAGGGCAAGGTCGACATCGTGGCGTTTCAGGACGGGCAGATGTCGTTCCTGGAGCTGCCCGAGTACATGCGGGTGAACCGCGAGCTCGCCGAGCGGCACGGGCTGCGGTGCTGGAGCAACCTCGAGAGCTTCGATCGCGACATGCCGATCAAGTTTCCCCCGACCGACATCCGCAAGCTGCTCTACAAGGCGGAGCAGGCCTCGGCCGCCGGCGTCGAGAAGCTGATCACGTTCGAGTTCTCGCACTTCATGAGCCCGAACTCCTCGTATCCGTCGGCCCGGCACCTCTATGACCGCTACCAGGAGTGGTGGCGGGGCGAAGGACTCTGACATGACACTGCACGCAGGCGGGACGGGCTCGGCCGGGGGGAAGCACGCGGTGCCGCGCCGGACGCTCGGGAACCTCCGGGCCGAGTTCGAGCAGGAGCTGTTCGGGAGCGTGATCCCGTTCTGGGAAAGGCATTCGTGGGATCGCGAGCATGGCGGCTTCTGGAACTGCCTCGACCGCACCGGCCGGGTGTTCGACGTCACGAAGTACGGCTGGCTGCAGGGCCGCGAGACGTGGCTCTTCAGCAAGCTCTACCGGACGGTCGAGCCGAGGCCCGAGTGGCTGGCGATGGCGAAGAGCGGCGCGGAGTTCCTGCGGTTCAAGGCGCTCACGCCCGACGACCGGATCCCGTTCCGGATGACGGCCGACGGCACGCCCATCTACGTGCAGCGGAAGATCTTCAGCGAATGCTTCTACGTGATGGCGATGGCCGAATACGCCCGGGCGAGCGGTGACGAGAGCTACCTCCGGGAAGCCGAGCGGATGTTCACCCTCGTCTGGTCGTGGGCGTTCGATTGGAAGAAGGTGGGCAGGCCCTCGTACGCCGGCGAGACGCCGCTCCAGGCGCTGGCCGTGCCGATGATCCTCATGAACCTCATCGAGGAGCTCACCGACGGCAAGGCCGCCCCCTACGAGCGGGAACTGGCGGAGTGCCAGGAGGCGTTTCTGCGGCACGTGAAGCCGGCGGAGCAGCGGGTCTACGAGTACGTCCGCCCGGATGGATCGCTCTGCGCCGACCTGCCGGAAGGTCGGCAGTTGAATCCGGGCCACGCGATCGAGGCGGGCTGGTTCCTGCAGCACTGGGCCGAGCGGCAGCAGAATCCCGAGCTCTCGGCCCTGGCCGTCGACATCGTCCGCTGGTCGCATGCCGAAGGCTGGGACAAGGAGTATGGGGGCCTGTTCTACTTCCTCGACGCGCAGGGGCATTCGCCCATCCAGCTCGAGTGGAACATGAAGCTCTGGTGGCCGCACTGCGAGGCCCTCTACGCCCACCTGCTCGACTACGCCGTGACGGGAAGCGCGACCGACTGGGCGCTCTTCCAGACCGTCAAGGACTACACGTTCGGGCATTTTCCCGACCGTGAGTACGGCGAGTGGTACGGCTACCTCGACCGCGAGGGCCGCGTCAGCCAGTCGTTCAAGGGGGGCGCCTACAAGTGCGCCTTCCACGTGCCGCGGGCGCTGCTCTTGTGCCGCAACCTCCTGGCGGCCCTCGAGCAGCGAGCGGCCACGGAACAAGGATCCTCCACGGAGCGGCACGCA
>JBIIMU010000094.1:0-7990 GCA_044337845.1 Pirellulales bacterium
CGTCGGTTTCGGGGTCGGGACGTGTCGCGCTGCCGGGCCTCCGGCGGGAGGCCTGCGGCTCAGACCAGTTCCTTCCGAGCTCCGATCAGGGTGCGGAGTCGCTCGGCCAGGAGGGCCACGTCGAAGGGCTTCTTGAAGCTCTCGTTGACGTGGGCCCGGTCGACCGTGATCTGCGAGCCGTCGTCCGGCAGCAGGGCGATCACGATCGTCTCGGCGTACTCGGGATTCCGCCGCAGGTTCTGGCAGATCTGCTGGGCGTCGATGCGGCCGATCGAGTAGTCCACCACGATGCAGTCGGGGTGGAAGCTCTCGGCCTGGATGCCGGCCTCGAAGCCGCTGGCCGCCACCTGGATCTTGAAGGACCGCTCGACGGGCAGCTGCTTCTTGAGGTTCTCGATCAGCAGCTGGTCCTGGCCGACGAGCAGCACCTTGGCCATCGCCTCGTCCTCGAGGTCGCCCAGCGGCATGCCGTGCTCCTTGAGGAACTTGATCAGGTACTCCCGCGGGATGCGGCGATCCTGGCTGCCCGGAATGCGGTAGCCCTTCAAGCGGCCGGAGTCGAACCACTTGCTTACGGTGCGTGGTGCGACTTTACAGATTTTGGCGACCTGGCCCGTCGTGAAAACCTTCATCGTCTGGACTCCCTGTGGGATCGTTCGTGTCCGGATATGTCCCTGGCCAGTCCGCACCCTTCCGAGCGTCGAACAAAGCCCCCCTGTGACGCGGACTGCTTCGTGGGGACGCCCGCGTCGTCGTGCCCCACGAAGGCCGGCCTGAGGCGCGGAGGGGGCATGAGAGTGGCGGCCGGCGGCGCGCGTCCCTTGGGCAGGACACCGCCGACGGCGACCGAGACTCGCAGGTTCCCCCCCTGCGCCACACCGCCGAAGGTCGCGGGATCGCTCCCGCGGGCCTCCGTGGCATGGCCGTCCAGGAGGGTAGATCGAAAGATCGCGTCGTGAGACTTGAGCCGTTCTTCACGGACGCGCCGGTGGCAGCGCTCGACCGGCCTGCGCCGATGGTGCCGAGGCCCCGGAAAACCCGGGTCCGGACGGCATGCCGCCCGCCGGCGGCTCAGGCGGCCCGCGACGCCGGGCGGGACGCGGCCGCGGTCGACTCGAACCGCACGCTCACCCGCTTCGACACCCCCGACTCCTCCATGGTCACGCCGTACAGCGTGGTCGCCGAGGCCATCGTCTTTTTCGAATGCGTGACCACGATGAACTGCGTGGACGAGAGAAAGTCGCGGAGCACGCCCACGAACCGGTCCACGTTGGCCTCGTCGAGGGCCGCATCGACCTCGTCGAGCACGCAGAACGGGCTCGGCCGCGACTTGAAGATCGCCAGCAGCAGCGCCACGCAGGTCATCGTCTTCTCGCCGCCCGAGAGCAGCGAGATGCTCCGCGGCTCCTTGCCGGGCGGGCGGGCGACGATCTCGACCGACGCCTCCAGCAGATCGACGCCCTCCTCGAGCACGATGTCGGCCTGGCCGCCGCCAAACACCCGCTCGAACAGGTCGCGGAAGTACCCGCGGACGGTCTCGATCGTCTCGCCCAGGAGGCGACGGCTCTCCTCGTCGATGCGGGCGATCAGCTGCTCGATCGACTCCTTGCCGCCGGTCACGTCGGCAAGCTGCGCCTCGAGCGTGGCCAGCCGGGCGGCGAGCTCGTCGGCCTCCTGGAGGGCCGCGAGGTTGACGGAGGTCATGGAGGCGAGCTTCCGCCGCAACTCCTCGATGCGGGCCTCGAGCTCGCCCCGGTCGTCGGGGATCTGCTCCTCGGCGCCGTCGGGAGCGGCCGCCTCGGACGGGCCGCCGGCGAGGAGGGCGTCCATGTCGAGGTCGTACTCGTCGCGGATGCGCTCGACGATCCGGGCCCGCTGATGGCGGGCCTCGCCGCCTTCGAGTTCGAGGGCGTGCAGCCGCTCCGCGAGGCCGGCGGCGGTCGTGCGGGCGGCTTCCTGGTCGGCGGCGAGCGTCTGGCGGGCGGCCTCGATCAGGCCGGAGCCGGCGATGCGGTCGGCAAGGATGGCGGCCGAACGCTCGGCGACCCAGGCCGCCTCGGCGCGGGCGGCCGTGGCCGTCAGCAGCTCCGCCTCGTGGTCCAGCGTGCGGCGCCGCGCCGTGTCGAGCCGCTCCCGGGCCTCGGCGACGCGGCCGCGCCGCAGGGCGAGCGCCTCGTCGGCACCGGCCACGGCGTCGCGTGCCCGGGCCAGCTTCTCGACGGAGGCCGCCTCCTCGACGCGCAGCCGCTGGATCTCCTCGATCGTGGCGCCCCGATCCCGCTCCATCGTCTCGATCGCGGCCTGGCAGCGTTCGGCCTCGGCGGTCGCCGTCGCGAGTCGGTCGGTCGCCTCGATGACCGCCCGGGCCGCCGCGTCGCGGGCGGTCTCGGTCGAGATCAGCCGCTGGTCGGCGCGACGCGCTGCGGCCTCGGCGGCGGCGACGGCCTCGCCGGCCGCCCGTTCCTCGCGGATCACGCGGCCGAGCTCCGCCCTCGCGGTCGCCAGGTCTTCGCCGGCTTCGCGTCGCCGCGCCGCCGCCCGGCCGATCTCGCCAGCCCGCGCCTCGATGTCGGCCTGCGTGGCGTCGATGCGGGCCTGTGCCCGCTCGACCGTCCGCTCCAGCTCCGCCTGGCGTTCGTCGAGTGCCCGCAGCTCGCTGCGGCGGGCCACGAGCCCGCCGGCGACCGCACCGCTGCCGATCGCGAAGCCGCCGGTGGCGGTGAGGCAGGTGCCGTCGCGGGTCAGGAAGAGCGTGCCCGCCGGAGCGACGGCCACCAGCGGCAGCGCGTGCTCGACGCGGTCCACCACCCAGCTGCGGCCGAGCAGCCGGCGGATCAGGTCGGGCATCTCGGCCGCCGGACGACCGTCGGCGACGAGCCGGTCGAGCCTGCCGACGAGGCCCGGCTGCTCCCGCGGCTCGAACGCGTCGGGCTCGGGCACCAGCTCGGCGGCCAGGAAGCCGATGCGACCGCCCGCGGCCAGCACCGCTTCGGCCTCCGCCGACGCCACCCACCCGGCATGCCAGCCGATCACCTCGTGGAGCGAATCGACGACGAGGCAGTGGCCGAGTTCCCCGAGCGCGAGGTCGACGAGCGGCGCCCACTCGACGCCGGCCACCACGTGGTCGGCGAGCACGCCGGCGAGCCCGGGCACCGCCGCGGCGCCGGGCTGGCCGCGGATCAGGCTCCGCGCCGCCTCCGAGATTCCCTCGCGCCGCTCCACGAGGTCGTGCAGCACCGTGCGCCGCTCGCGACACGCCTCGAGCGCCGCCCGCCAGCCGGCCAGATCCTTCCACGCCGTCTGGAGGCTGGCGGTGGCGTCGCGCTGCTCGGCCTCGAGGCCGCCGACCTGTGACGCCGCGGCCGCGAGCCGCGCCTCGAGCGACTCGATGTGCCCCTCGCAGGCCGACCGCGACTCCCCGGTCGTGCCCACGCGGTCGTGGGCCTCGGCGACGGCCCGGCGGGCCGCGTCGGCCGCCGTGCGGCCCTCCGCCGCCGCGGCCGAGGCGCGGTCGTGGTCGCTCTCGAGCTTCAGGTGGAGGCGGGACAGTTCGGCCACCGCGGCGGCGGCGGCCGCGGCCGCGGCCCGGGCCGTGGCGGCATCGTGCCGCGATCCGGCGACCGTCGACTCGCGGGCCGAGAGGTTCGCCCGCAGCCTGTCGAGCGCCGCAGCGATCGTCGCGGCCGCGGTGCCGGCGGTGGTGACGGCCTCCGCCGCCAGCCGCGCGTCGCGGTCGGCGGCGGCAACGCCTTCCGCCGCCCGGGCGAGGTCGGCCTCGAACTCGCCGCGGCGTCCGCGGACGAGCGTCTCCGTGGCCTCCGCCGCCGCGAGCCGCCGGGCGTCGGCCGCCGCGGCGTCGCGCCCCGCGGCCAGGAGCGGAAGGAGCCGCTCCGCGTCGGCGGTCAGTTCGGCGGCCGACTCGGTCAGCACCGCGGCCCGGGCGTCATTGGCCTGGCCGGCGGCGATCGTGTCGGCGAGCACCGCCTCGAGGGAGGCGAGCGTCGCGTCGACGCCGGAGAGGTCGTGCCGGGCCGCCGCGATCCGGAACCGACGCAGCCGGTCCTGCATCGTCCTCCAGCGGCGGGCCCGGGCGGCCTGGTGCCGCACGGTCTCGAGCCGGCTCGCGACCTCGCCCACGATGTCGGCGAGCCGCTGGCGGTTCTGCTCGGCCCGCTCGAGCCGGCGGAGCGATTCGGCGCGGCGGGCGCGGAACCGCGTGATCCCGGCCGCCTCCTCGAACACCACCCGGCGATCGCGGCCCGAGGCGACGAGCAGCGCGTCGACGCGGCCCTGCTCGATCACGCTGTAGGCCTCGGTGGCGGCGCCCGTCCCGGAGAACAGCTCGCGGATGTCGCGGAGCCGTGCCGTCTCCCCGTTCACGAGATACTCGGCGTCGCCGTTGCGGTACACCCGTCGCGAGATCTGCACCTCGTCGCCCGCGACCGGCAGCTCGCGGGCCGAGTTGTCGAACACGAGCGACACCTCGGCCATGTTCAGCGGCTTGCGGGACGTCGATCCGGCGAAGATGACGTCGGTCATCTCCTTGCCGCGGAGGCTGCGGACCGACTGCTCGCCCAGCACCCACTTGATCGCGTCGACGACGTTCGACTTCCCCGACCCGTTGGGGCCCACCACGACCGTGATGCCCGCGGGAAACTCGAACCGCGTGCGATCCGCGAAGCTCTTGAAGCCGAACAGTTCCAGCGCGATCAGGCGCGTCATTCGGATTCGTCGCCGCCGCCGTCCCGGTCGCCCGACGCCCGGGCGGCGTCGTCCTCGGCCGGGATGTCGCGGGCGCGTGCGGACGCCTCCTCGTGGATCGTCGGCCGGCCGTCGAGCTCGTGGGGCAGCGCGTCGAACGCGAGCCGGCTCTGCAGGGCCCGCGCCGCGGTCGCCTGCTGGAGGAACTGGACCGCGTCGGGGTAGGAGCCGCCGAGCTCCACGATCGAGCGGACGACGGCATCAGCCGTCGCGGACACCTCGGCCTGCTGGTCCGACTGCCCGGGCGTGAACCGGTTGACGGTGGCCCGCTCCCGCTCCACCACGACCACGATCGACGCGCCGGCCTCGGCGCGGAGGCCGTCGGCGACGGGGTGCGTGGCGCCGAAGAAGACGATCTCCGGCCTGTGGCTCCGGGTCACGTGGATCAGCGGAGGGCCGTCGACGTCGATCACGTGCACGGAGCAGGTGTCGCCGAGCCGGTCGCCGCGGACCAGCGGGAGTTCGGGATCCATCCGCCAGAGGGCCCGGAAGGCGCCGTAGCGGGTCTCCGCGCTGCGGCTGGAGAGCAAGGACTGCAGCGCGTCGACGCCGTTGGCGTCGTCGAGCACGCCCAGAGCGGCGAGGGCGGCGGGGCGGGCGCTGCGGAGCGTGGACGCCGCCTCGGCGAGGTGCGCGGCGGCGATCGACTCACCGAGATAGGCCAGGGCCTCGGCGGCGGCGAACCGGATCTCGGGATCCTTGGAGTCGAGCGCCTCACGGAGCGTGGGGATCGCCTCCTTGCCGATCGCCTCGAGCCGCAGCGCGGCGACGGGGGCGGTGACGGGATCGGTGAGCTGGCGGGCGAGCAGCTGCATCCGCGCGTGCCGGCCGCCGGGCGGCTCGATCACGGCGACGCTCTGCACGACGCGGACGTAGCGGCCGAGGTTGTGGCGGTAGATGGGCGGAACCTCGAGTTCGATGTAGCGGTCGGTCTTGGGGTTGGCCACGCCCCGCTTCACGCCCTTGATCACGGCATGGAAGCGGCGATTGATCCAGTCGCCGAGCCGCTTCGACATCGCGAACGAGCGATGGTCGGCCGCGAGGATCAGCCCCAGGTCGCGGTCGGTCAGCGCGATGCCGCCCCCCGGCACGCGGGCGCGGATCCGCGACTTCGAGTCGAGCGTGCCGCCGGAGACGGGATCGACGAGCAGCGGCCCCTCGGCGACGCCGAGCTCGTGGCCGTCGCGGATGGCGTTGCCGATCACCGCCATCTCCGCGAGCCGGGTCTCCATCAGCCAGCCGCCGGCGAGGCTCGTGGTGTCGTTGTCGGGCGGCACCTCCACGTAGACGTCGAAGCGGTCGCCCTTGCGGACGCCGGGAGGGAGGTAGCCGTGAACCCAGGTGAGCGAGGTGGAGCGGGCGGCGAGCAGGGCGTTGGGCTCGATCACGCCCCGCGATTGCATGTCGGCCAGCAGCGTCTGCCGCTGCGGGCCCGGGGGCGGGTCGCTGCCCGTGTCGGCGAGCCCGGTGACCAGCGCGGGCCGCTCGATCCGCTTGGCATTGAGCCCCCAGGGCGCCGTGTAGTCGCCAACGAGCTTGGTGTCGGCCTCGAGCTGCGCGAGCGCCTCGAGCTCGGGGCTCTGGCTGCGGATCGCCGGGCCCGCGCAGCCCACGGCGAGGAGGAGCACCGCGATGGCCGCGGTCGACGCCGCGGTGCCGGAGCCAGGTCGTCCGGGGAGCCGGTCGGAGTGGCGCATGCGGTGGATCCGGAAGAAGGAGGCGGCTGCGGCCGGGCCCCGTGGCCGGGCCGAAAGGCGGGGGAAAGTAGGTCGCTGCCGCGCCGGGGGTCAAGTGGGGTTTGGGCAGGGCGGGCGACGGTTTCGGCTCCCGGCCGCGATTGCCCGGGCCGAATCCCCTTGCTACGGTTCGCCCCGCCCGCGGCACGGCCGCCGTCGCACGCCCCGTTCACGACTCATCTCATCATCGGAGCCATTCATCGTGACCACAGCCGCCCCTCACGGCCTGGGCATCCACGTCCGCTGGATGATTCGGCGCGACATGCCCGAAGTCCTCGGCATCGAGCAGGAGGCCTTCGAGTTTCCCTGGTCGGAGGAAGACTTCACCCGCTGCCTCCGGCAGCGGAACTGCATCGGCATGGTCGCGGAGATCGCCGACTCGGTGGTGGCGTTCATGATCTACGAGCTGCACCGCTCCCGGCTGCACATGATCAACTTCGCGGTCACCCGGTCGCATCGCCGCCTGGGCATCGGCACGCACATGCTCGACAAGCTGATCGGCAAGCTGACGCCCGACCGCCGCGGCCGCATCGTGCTGGAGGTGCGAGAGACCAACCTGCCGGCGCAGCTCTTCTTCCGGTCGCTCGGCTTCCGGGCCACGAGCGTGCTCAAGGACTTCTACCGCGACTCCACCGAGGACGCCTACCTCATGCAGTACGTCCTCGAGGCGGCTGCGGAGGCCATGCCCCGGCGTCTGGCAGGCTAGAGGCGGCGGTCGCGAGTCGGCGGAGCAGGAGCACGCGGGCCCGGAGTTCGGCGGCCACGTCGGCTGCGGTCGGGCCGCACGCGAACACCGTGACGAGCGGCCCGTGCGGCACGAGCGGCTCGTCCGCCGCGGGCACGTCGGCCACGGCGGGCAGGCCGTCGGCCGCGGTCCAGGCCGCGGCGGCGGCGAGAATGCGGGACGTGGCGTCGGGCCGCGGCGATCGGGGCGTGAACACGATCGCCTTGCCCCAGATCCGCGTGGCCATGCCGGGAGGCGCCGCGCCACGGGCGGTCGTCGTGGCACCGAGATGGGCGGCGGCGACCGACCAGCCCGAGGCCCGCTCGATCAGTTCCAGCGACGCGGTCGGCCTGGGGTTCACCTCCACCACGTGCGCGGTGCCGTCCGCGGTCATCACCAGGTCGCAGCCGAACGCGCCCGCCAGGCCGAACGACCGGGCGAGCGTGTCGCCGAGCGCGTCGAGCATCCGCCGCGGACGGGCGGCGAGCGTCGTGAGCGGCACGTCGATCGATCCGCAGTAGGCGAAGCGTCCGCAGCCGCACCAGTCGCCGCCGCGCAGCGGGCGGCTCGCACCGACGAGCACGGCCGCGCCGCGGCACGCGACCCACGCGGCCGACCACGGCCGGCCCACGATGAACCGTTGCCAGAGCGTGGCGCGGCGGTCGGGCTCAGCGGGTGGCCCGTGCCAGGGCCGGATGCCGCGGCCCCCCGCGGAGGCCCGCGGCTTGGCGAGGAAGCTGCCGTCGGTCGGCAGCCCCCCCGGCGCGGC
>JBIIMU010000095.1:0-7921 GCA_044337845.1 Pirellulales bacterium
CACGGCATAGGGGCTCGAGCGGCGCTTGAGCATCAGCCCCTCCACGCCCCGGGATCGCGATTCGGCCCGCGCGGCGGCGAGCTCCTCCCAGGTGGCAGCGGTGACGAGCGGCGAGAGAAAAAGCCGATTCGCGTCGGCCCGGGCCAGGCCGGCGATCACGTCGGTGAAGGGCGTGGCGACCAGGGCCTCGAGCCGCGCTCGCCGCTCCACGATCGGCCGCGGCCGGAGATCCTCGCCCCGCTGTTCGAGCAGGTCGTAAGCCACGAACACGCAGGGGATCTCGGCGAGGATTTTCTTGGTGACCGTCTTGCGACTCGCCCGCTTCGAGAGCATCGCGAAGGGCAGCAGCCGGCCGCCGGCCACCGCGAGCAGCTCGCCGTCGAGCACGGTGCCCGGCGGCAGCGCGGCCCCGGCTGCGGCGATCTCCGGGAAGGCGTCGTTCACCAGTTCCTCGCCCCGGCTCCAGACGGCGAGTTCAGCGCCGCGGCGGACGAGCTGGGCCCGCATGCCGTCCCACTTCCACTCGGCCTGCCAGTCGGCCACGGCGCCGAGATCCTCGGCCACGTGGTCGAGGGCGGTGCGGTCGAGGGCCGACGCGAGGAAGAAGGGATAGGGCCGACGGCTGTCGGCCAGCGGCGACTCGGCGGCCAGCAGCCGCGCGAAGGCCGGCCCGTCGGCGGGCGGCTCGCCGGCGAGCCGGTGCGTCATCTCGGCCTGCTCGACGCCGGCGATCTCGGCCAGGGCCCGGGCCACGAGCGTCCGCGACACGCCCACACGGAGGCCGCCGGTGAGCAGCTTGTGCCACACGATCCGCTCCCGCGGTGCGAGCTGCCGCCACACGGCCAGCACCACCTCCCGCTTGCGGTCGTCGCCGGCGCCGCGGAGGTCGTGGATCGTCGCCTGCATCGCCTCGGCGAGGCCGAGGCCCGAGCCGGCGGCGGCCTCGGCCGCCGGTTCGGGGAGCACGAGCGCCAGCGTCTCGGCGAGGTCGCCGACGTGGGCGTAGCATTCCTCGACGAGCCATGCGGGAAAGCCCGTCGCCTCGGCCGCCCACTCGCGGAGTTGGGCGGTCGACACGCTCCGCAGCTGCCGCGACCCCGAGAGCACGGCGAGCGCCGCGGCCGCGTCGTCGGGCGGAGCGGCCGCGAAGTAGTCGCGAAGCGCCGCCACCTTTTCGGTGATGCTCGAGGTGGCGTCGAGCCGCCAGTAGAGCTCGGTGAACGCCTTCATGCGCCGGCCTCCGCCGCAGCGTCGGGCAGGTCATCCTCGCCCGTCGCGTCGTCGTCCGGGGCCGTCGTGTCGTCGGGGGCGGCCTCGCCGGCGAATCGCGTGGCGAGCACGGCGGCGTCGAGCCCCTTGGCCTCGCGGAGGTAGCGGGCGAAGGCGTCGGCGAAGCCGTGGGTGGCGAGCACGCGGCGGGCTCCGGTGGCCTCGACGGCGGCGACGAGGCCCGGGAAGTCGGCGTGGTCCGACACCGCGAAGCCCCTGTCGAAGCCGCGGCGGCGCCGGACGCCGCGGAGCGTCATCCACCCCGAGGCCATCGCCACGCTCGACTCGCCGAACAGATTGAGCCACGAGCTGCCGAGCACGCTCGGCGGTGCGATGACGAGCGCCCGGCCGTCGCCCACGCGGCGGGCTCGCGGGGGCACGCGGTCGATCGGCGGCAGCCGCACGCCGCTGGCCCGGTAGGCCTCCACGAGCTTCATGACGGCGCCGTGGGCCACGATCGGCCCGATCGCAGGATCGACCATCGCCGCCAGCCGCTGCGCCTTGCCGAGCGCGTAGGCGAGGATCACGCTCGTCGTGCCGGCGTCGCGATTGGCCCGCCACCAGGCGTTGATCTCCGCGGCGATCGCCGCCGGGCTCTGCCAGCGGTACACGGGCAGGCCGAACGTCGATTCCGTGATGAACACGTCGCAGGGCACGGGCTCGAACGACGCACAGGTCGGGTCGTCGTGGAGCTTGTAGTCGCCCGTCACCACCCAGGTCTCGCCGCCGTGCTCGACCCGCACCTGCGCCGAACCCAGCAGGTGGCCGGCCGGATGGAGCGAGACCTTCACGCCGTTGATCGACAGGCTCTCGCCGCGGCGCAGGGTGTCGATCGGCGCCGCGCCGCCGATCCGCGTGCGGAGCACCAGCTTGCCCTCGGCGGCGCAGAGGTAGCGGTCGCAGCCACCGCGGGCGTGATCGGCGTGGGCGTGGGTGATGATCGCCCGCGGCACCCGCCGCCAGGGGTCGACGAAGAAGTCGCCCCGCTCGCAGTAGAGGCCCGACTCGGTCACGCGAAGGAGGTCGCCGGCGGATGACGTGGCCTGCATGGCGGCGGAGCTCGTGCCGGCTTCGGGTGGACGACCTGCGAACCGGCGAATTGTAGCCACCGCGTCAGTGCGGCCGCGCCGGCGACCGCTCCATCAGCACGAGCCGCTCCCGGCCGTCGCGTTCCGGATAGGTGGCGCACGGCACGTCGTCCGCGAGGATCCGGAACCGGCCGTCGCGGCCGAAGCGCTCCGCGAGTTCCGCGGAGGTGCAGCCGTGCGGCGGCCCGCCGCCGGGCCGATGGTCGCCGCGGTAGGGGTCGAGGTAGAAGACGCCCAGCAGATGCCCGCGCGGCCTGACCGCGGCGGCCACGGCGGCCACGTAGTCGTCGCGGCGGTCCACGTCGATCGCGCAGAAGCAGGTGTGTTCCCAGACCCAGTCGAACCCCCCGTGCAGCTCGGGCGGCAGGTCGAAGAGGTCGCCCTGGCGGAAGGTGAGGTTGCGGCCGCCCGCGAGGCCCGCGGCCGCGGCGATCGCGGAGGCCGCGACGTCGAGCCCGACCACCGCGGCCGTCGGCTCCGCAGCGGCGATCGCCCGCGCGTCGTGGCCCAGGCCGCAGCCCGGCACCAGCACCGCTCCCGTCATCCGGCCGGGATGCTCCGCGAGCCAGCGCACGACCGCCGGGTGGGCGACTCCCTTGTCCCAGGGCGTGTCGGCCTGGCGATAGCGTTCCTCCCAGTCGGTCGTCATCTGCGGCGGCCTCCGGCGGCCCCGGCATCGCGATGCCGGGCGACAAAACCCCGGCAGCGTATCCCTGCGGCGGCGACCACGCTATCCTCTCGGCCACGGTCGCAACCCCTCCGAATCTTCGGCATCACGCCCCATGATCACCAGAGCTCCCGCCCCGGCGACGCCCGCGGAACTCGCCGGCATGAACGTCGCCGGCTTCTGCGCCGACATCGAGCGGCTGAAGGCCGACACCTACCGGCAGATCGGCCCGGCCGACTACGCCCACCTGCGGAAGATCGAGCGCTACGGTCGGATCGCGGCCATCCTCGGCCTCGCCACCGCCTGGACGATCCCCAATCCGGTGACGGCGTTCCTGCTGAGCCTCGGCCAGTTCACCCGCTGGCTGCTCGCCCACCACATCACCCACCGCGGCTACGACCGGGTGCCGGGCATTCCGGCCCGCTACACCAGCCGCGTGTTCGCCCGCGGCTGGCGGCGCTACATCGACTGGTTCGACTGGCTCGATCCCGATGCCTGGGATCACGAGCACAACATCCTCCACCACTACCACACCGGCGAAGAGTCGGATCCGGACCTGGCCGAGCGCAACCTCGAGTTTCTCCGGCAGATGCGGGTGCCGCTGTGGGTGAAGTACGCGCTGATGGGTCTCGCGGCCTGCACCTGGAAGATCATCTACTACGCGCCCAACTCGCTCAACGTGCTCGACCCGGTGACCCGCCGGCGGCTGCACCACTCGCGGGTCGTGGCCTTCACGATCGGCAGCGTGCTCGACTTCCGCCGGGCGACGGTCCGACGGCTGTGGGCCACGTGTTACCTCCCGTATGCGACGTGGCACTTCGTGATGGTGCCGCTGATGTTCCTGCCGCTGGGCATGACGGCGGTGTGGTGCGTGCTCGGCAACAAGCTCCTCGCGGAGGCCATCACCAACGCCCACGCCTTCCTGGTGATCGCCCCCAACCACACGGCGAACGATCTCTACCGGTTTTCCTTCCACTACCACCACAAGGACGAGTTCTACGTCACCCAGGTGGTGGGGTCGGCGAACTACCACTGCGGCAACGAGCTCACCGACTACATGAGCCTGTGGCTCAACTACCAGATCGAGCACCACCTCATTCCCGACCTGCCGATGCGGCAGTACACCCGCATCCAGCCGCAGGTGAAGGCGCTCTGCGAGCGGCACGGCATCCCCTACCGGCAGGAGAGCGTGTTCCGGCGGTTCGGCCGGATGCTCGATGTGGCCGTCGGCCGCACGAGCATGCGGGAGCTCGAGGCGTTTCCCCGCCAGTTTGCGGCCACCGGCGGGCCGCCGTCACAGCGTGCCGACGCCAAGGTTGATCGGGCTGCCGACGATGTTTCCGATGATGCCCTGAACGATCTCGGAGCCGTCCTCGGCTCGTAGCCGGTCGTACCACGCCCGGGTCGCGGCCGGATCGAAGGCGTGCGTCTCGCGGCACCGCCTGCGGGCGCGGAGGACGAGATCGGCCGCGCGTGCCGAGCGGATCTTCTGGTAGCGGAGCAGGGCGTCTTCGATGCCCTGCGTGTGGGTCGCCAGCGAGATCGCCAGCGCGAAGGTGTCCTCGAGGGCCGAACAGGCCCCCTGGCCGATGTCGGGCGAGGTGGTGTGGGCCGCGTCGCCGAGCAGCGCCACGCGGCCCCGCACCCAGGTGTGGAAGGGATCGACGTCCCAGATCTCGACGCGATTCAGCGAGGCGTCGGGGTCGATCGTGTCGATCAGCCGGCGCACCCCCGGAGCCCAGCCGGCGAAGGCCTCCTGGAGCGGGCGTTTGCCCTCCGCGCGATCGTAGGGGCGGCCGGCCGGCTGCGGCACGTCAACGAAGAAGTAGAAGCGGCCGCCGGCAACGGGCATCACCGCGCACCGCTTGCCCTCCGCCACGTAGGTCGTCCACTGCGTCGCCGGTCCGATCGCCTCGTCGATCGGGATCAGGCCGTTGAAGTTCACGTAGCCGGCGTACGTCCGCTCGATCCGCGGGCCACCCCCGGCGGCGGTCGTCACGTGGTCGCGTGCCTGCGAGCGGGCCCCGTCGGCCGCGATCAGCATGTCGGCGGCAGCGGTCGAGCCGTCGGCGAAGGTGGCCGTCACCGTCGCGCCGTCGTCGACGAGGCCGACGAGCCGGGCGCCGAGGCGAATGCGGTCGAGCCCGAACCGCTCCATCAGCAGCGCCTGGAGCTCGGCGCGGGAGACGACGTAGGGCCGCTGGCCGGTCGCGGTCGTGACGGGAGCGAGGCTGAACCGGCAGAGCGTCTCGCCGGTGTGGCCGTCGAGGTAGGCCATGTCGTCCATGCGGCCGCCGATCGCCGCCACCTCGGCGCCGAGCCCGAGCCAGTTCAGCACCTTCACGCCGTTGGACCACAGCGAGAGCGCGGCGCCCACGGGCCGATTCTCGATCATCTGGTCGTAGACCGTGACGTCGTGCCCAAGCCGCGCCAGCGCGATGGCGGCGCTCGCCCCACCGATCCCGGCCCCGACGACGATCACCTTCATGACCGGCTCGCGGAGCGGCTAGCGGTAGGCCTGGTTGCCGACCGCCGGAAAGCGGTAGCCGCCGAACCCGAGCGGCGCGTAGGTCGGCCAGTCGCCCGGGACGACGCCCGGAGGCGTGCCGTACATCTTCCAGGTCGGGGTTCGGGGATTGGTCGGTGGCACGAAGTACTTCGGCCGGGTGCCGTGGCCGGTGACGTAGGGCGAGGCGCCCGGCGCGTACGGTGCCTGCCGCTGCGGCGTGCCGAGCGACATCGGCGACCTCGGCCCGCTGAACCAGCGACGGCCCGCGGCCTCGGCCGACGCACCACCGGCCGCAAGCGCCGCGACGACGAGGACGAGAACGATGTGCCGCATGATCCCACCGAGGAAGAAGTCCACCGCCGGAGTAGTCATCGGCGCTCGCGGTCATCCGCCGTGCCCGGATCCTCCGCCGGCACGCCTCTGACGACTGCGCGGGTCGTAGGGGCGGGGCCAGGGGCATGCGCTGCAGGCTCGGGGTTGCCTCAGGAAGCCCCAATCGCGTGAGCGATGGGGACCTTGCTCGCCGCGTCGCTCGGGGCTGCCCGTGCCCCGTCGCCGGACGTTCACTGCGGGCATCCTGCCCTCCGTTCACTCGACGCTGCTCTCGCTTCGCCATCCTGGCTGCGCTCGATCAGCGACGCCGGCTCCCGGGGCACGGGCAGCCCCGAGCTGAGTTGCCTCAGGAAGCCCCAATCGCGTGAGCGATGGGGACCGCTCGCCGCGTCAGCCCGTGGCCGCCGCGTTGCCGGCCCAGCGGACGTCGACCTTCATCCCGAACACTTTTTCAAACAGGTCGGTCCGCCGCTCGGCGCCCCAGAGATCCACCTGCGGCTCCTGGTCGGCCACCACGTCGAGCACCACGCGGCCGTCGTCGACCGTCGCCCGCACGTCGCGGACCTGCTGCGACCGGCTGCGGTCGAGGCCGCCGGCGATCCGCAGCAGGGCCGCGAGCCGCTCGACGCGCTGCTGATCGTCGGACGACAGCCGCGAGAGGTTCTCGTGCTTCTTCTTGGGCAGGGCGCCGCGGTGGTAGCGGGCCACGTTGGCGATCAGCTCGAGGTCGTGCGGCCGCAGGCCCGGCAGGCGGCTGTTGCGGATCAGGTGATAGCTGTGCTTGTGGTGCTGGTCGTAGTTGATCACGTAGCCCACGTCCTGCAGCCGGGCCGCACACTCCAGCAGCAGGCGGTCGCCCGCGGCGAGATCGAGCGGCTCGGCGAGCTGCTCGAAGATCCGCCCCGCCAGCGTCGCGACCGTCCGGCCGTGCTCGGCCTCTCCCGAGCAGGCTGCGGCGAGCCGCTCGATCGCGGCCTCGCGGAGCGCGGTCTCGTCGCCGCCGTCGCCCCCCACCGCCGTCTCGTCGATCATCTCGCGGAGCAGGCCGTCGCGGACCCCGCGGGTGTGGATCGCGAGCGTGTTGACGTGGAAGCGCCGCATCAGCGCGTCGACGATCGAGAGCCCCGCCACGATGATGTCGGCGCGGTCGGGCGTCATGCCCGGCAGGCCGCGGCGGGCGCGGAGCGGCATCTTGCGGAGCCGGTCGAGGAGGTGGCGGACCTCCGCGTGCGACACCTTGTAGCCGGCCACCGGCAGGTCGGCCTCGCGCTTCGTGGCCATCACGAGCTCGGCGAGGGTCGTGAAGGTGCCGCCGCACCCGACGAGCAGGTGGGGGGCGAAGAGCGGCTTCGTGGTCCGCTTCTTGAGGACGGCGGCGATCTCGGTGTCGAGCCGGTCGAGGCCGCGGGCCGCCTCGGGGGTCTCGCAGCAGTCGCCGAGCGCGAACTGCTCGGTCAGCCGCACGGCGCCGAGGGGCGTCGAGAAGATCGACTCGATGAGGTTGCCGGTGGCGAACACGATCTCCGTGCTGCCGCCGCCGATGTCGGCCACGACGGTGTTCCGGCCCGCGAGGTCGAAGGCGTGCTGCACGCTGGTGAAGGCCAGCCGGGCCTCCCGTTCCCCGGTGACCACCTCGACCTCGAGGCCCACCTCCTCGCGGACGCGGCGGCAGAACTCGGGGCCGTTGCGGGCCTCCCGCACCGCGCAGGTGGCGATCGTCCGCAGCCGCGTGGCCTGGTAGCCGACCGCGATCTCCTTGAAGGTCCGCAGGGCGGCGATGGTGCGGTCCATCGACTCGTCGTCGAGCCGGCCCTGGGTGGAGGCGCTGCGGCCGAGCCGCGTCGGCTCGCGCTCCTCGTCGAGGATCCGGTAGGCGCCGCCCCGCAGGGCCTCGGCGACGAGCAGCCGCACCGAGTTGGAGCCGATGTCGATCGCGGCGAGCCGGCAGGCGAGGTCGGCCGAAAGGTAGATCTGGCGGTCGTCGGTGACGGGGGACGCGTCGGGCACGGGGCGGCGGTCTCCAGGTTCGCATGCCATCATACCTTCCATCCGCGG
>JBIIMU010000096.1:0-7899 GCA_044337845.1 Pirellulales bacterium
GCTCCAGTTCCCCGCGGTGTTCCAGTCCGTGCTCACGCTCCCAGCCCAGAAGTTGTCCTGCGCGATGGCGGCCGAAAGCCCGCACGACACGACCACGGCCATCGGCAGCACCCGCAGCCACGACCGACCACTTCGACAAGCGCCACCCATGGTCGACTCCTTCGGTGAGAAATGAACGTGAGGCGTGACGGTCAACATCGGAAGTCTCGTGCAGAAGCAACCCGCTTCTCGCCCCACCAGGAGGCGCAGAATAGCGAACGCGAACCAGAATGGCAATGCGAATGCAACATATTGCACAAATAAAAAAACTGTTAAAATAAGGAATCACACTATTTGTTGCACGCGTTGCATCAAGGTCCCGCGTTGGCCATCCCCCCGAGGCCGGGAGGCCGCTGCGCGGGACGGGGTTACGGTCGGGCAGGTGTTTACACTGCGCCGGGAGCCTCCGTCGGTTGTCGCCCGTGTTCTTTCGTTGCACGAATGTGTCGCCACACCCTTCACGGACGGCCATGCTGCGAGCGGTGGTGAAACTCGCGGTGCACGCAGCGGCCGCTTCGCTGCTGGCGACAGCCGGGTTGGCCGCCGCCAACCCGGCCGCCGACCTACCGTGGATTCGGACGAGCGGGAATCGCTTCGTCACGGGGGCGGGCGAGCCAGTGCTCCTTCGGGGATGCAACCTCGGAAACTGGCTCCTGCTCGAAATGTGGATGCTGGCGGTCGACGAGCGAGAGTTTCCCGACCAGCATGCCTTCGAGACGAACCTGGTCGAGCGTTTTGGCAAGGCCGAGACGCACCGGCTGATGGAGCTGTATCGGGCCAACTGGATCACGCCCCGCGACTTCGACGTGATCCACTCATTCGGCTTGAATGCTGTTCGCGTGCCGTTCGACCACCGGCTCGTGGAGGATGAGGAGCATCCGGGCACGTGCCACAAAGAGGGGCTCGCCTGGCTGGACCGCGCCGTCGAGATGGCGGAGACGGCCGGAATCCATCTGATCCTCGACATGCATGGCGTGCCCGGAGGCCAGAGCATCGATCACCCCACCGGCCGAATCGGCCAGAACCGACTCTGGAGCGATCCCGACTGCGTGGCCCGCACCGCCTCGCTCTGGCGGGCGATCGCGAAGCGGTACCGCGACCGCCCGTCGGTGGCAGGCTACGACGTGATCAACGAACCCTTTGGAGACATGAAGACCGACGTGCGGCCGCAGCTCCGACTGATCTTCGAGCAGATCTATCGAGCCATCCGGGAGGTCGACGAGCGGCACGTCGTGTTCGCCCCGGCGCCGCTCTGGGGAGGGCATGGGTTCTATGGCAACCCGCACGAACACGGCTGGACGAACGTCGCCTTCACCGAGCACCACTACCCCGGGATCTTCGGCTCTCCCTCCACCCAGCGCACCCACGCGGACTTCATCCAACAGGTGCTTCCCGAGAAACAGGCGGAACTCCTCGCGGTGGAAACCCCGATGCTGGTCGGCGAGTGGAACCCCGTCTTCGAGCGGCTCGGTGGCGGAAACCTCACGCGACTGTACTTCGACGAATATGGCAGGCTCGGCTGGGCCGCCATCATGTGGTCGTACAAGCTGCTCGACCGCCGCGGTGGAGTGATCGACGACAACTGGCACCTCGTCAGCAATGCCCGACCGCTCGAACCACCCGATTTTCGCAGCGCCAGCAAGGCAGCAATCGCCGACTATTTTCGTTCGTTCGCCACGATGGAGTACGTGATCGACGAACCGTTGCGGCAGGCGCTCACGCGGGCCGACCCCGTTGCCGTGCCCCTGCCCGTCCTGCCGCGGCCCTTGCCCGTGCCGCCGCACGACGACGCGATTCCCGGCTGGACGCCAACCGACATCGGCGACGCCGTACCCGGCGGCCAGCGGCTCGATGCCGATGGCGCCCTGACGGTGTACGGCGGCGGCTCTGACATCTGGGGCGAGGCCGACTCGTTTCGGTTCGTGCACCGACCAGAGACCGGTGATTTCACACTCACGGCTACCGTCACGAGCCTTGCCGACACCCACGATTTTGCGAAGGCCGGGCTTATGGTTCGCGGCGACCTCTCACCCGAAGCAGCGCATGTGATGGTGCACGTGATCCCCACCGGCCGGGTGATGCTTGGGCATCGCGACCGGCCTGGCGGGCGGATGACCGAGGAGTCGGTCGATGCCGGGCCGCTTCCAGTGCAGCTGCGGCTGAGCCGGCGGGGTGACCTGCTGATCGGCGAGTATGCAGCCGCGGACCACGGCTGGCGGCGGATCGGCGCACCGCTGACTGTACCGCCCCTCGCGGGACCATGTCCTGTCGGAATCGCCGTGCTCAGCCATCGGAGGGAGGGACTCGCCGAAGCTATCTTCACAGGGATCGACATGGCGCACCCTGCCGACGGGGGCCAGCGCCCAGCTTCTTCTCCGAGGAATCCATGACCACCGTGCGAGAGATCGCAACCAATCTCGGGGTTTCGCCGTCGACCGTGTCCCGTGCCCTCAGCGGATCGTCCCGGATCAGCGAGCCGGTTCGCGACCGTGTCTTGCGGGAGGCCCGCCGCCTCGGCTACGGCCGCGGCCGGTCGACGCCGCGGGTGGGCTCCGTCACGCTCGGGGTCGCGTTCCTCAACAAATACGCGTGGCCACAGTTCACGGGCTACGACTCCCTGATCCTCGCCGGGATGGTACGGGGCGCGCGTGAGGCACGGGCCGACGTCACGTTTGTCGACCTTCAGCAGCGGCTCCACGGTGAGTCCTATCGCTCATTCCTCACGGGCCGCGGAGTCCACGGCCTCATTCTCCGGGTTGATGACGAGACGCACCATGTGGCGATCGACATCGCGAAAGACGGTGTGGAGGTCGCCGTGATCGCCGACCGCTACGATGAACCGGATGTCGGCTTCGCGTGTTGTTGCTCCCGAAATGCCGCCCAAGACGTCGTGCAGCACCTGATCGGCCTCGGGCATCGGCGGATCGGGTTTTGCCGCAACAATGTCATGGATCGCGACCACCGCGACAGGTTCGATGGGTATCGAGCCGCGCTGGAGAACGCAGGGATCGAGGTGGACGACCAACTGCACATCAGCCGGCCGGCGGACGTCGCCGGTGGCGCGGCGGCACTCAATGCGTTTCTGTCAAATGCGTCGCCACCGACGGCGATCTTCTTCACGGACCCCTTGATGACCGTCGGTGGCCTCCGGCGGGCGGTCGAGCTTGGGGTCCGAGTGCCGGACGAGCTCTCGATCGTGGGCGTCGACGACGGGGATGATACGCGGCAGATGACCTTTCCGATCTTTACGGCCGTCTGCCAACGGTCCTCCGACCTCGGCGTGCAGGCGGCCCGCTGGTTGGCTCGCAGCTGCGGCGGGGACAACCGCGGCGAGGGGCCGTTTCGGCTCGTGCTCGACGCCTATCTCGAGGTGAACCAGTCGACGGCGCCGCCTCCAGCCCAGCCGGTGCGGGTGACGTCAAAAGGCCAGCGGCTCCCCTGATCACCGCGCTCGCCAGCCGAACGGACCACTCGACGCTGAAATAGGCCTGTCGCCCGCCGTGGCCACCGACCTTCAGTGCTCACGTGATCGCCGCTGTGATTTCAGCGGCGGCGGCCGTCGCGACGGGCCTGGGCCCGCTTCGTGCTGGCCAGCGCGTTGCCGGCCCGACGGGTCGTGGCCCCGTCGAACTTGAGCCGCGCGGTGGTCGACTTCGCCTTGGCCGACCGCTGCTTCGCGGCGTCGAAGGCGAGGCCGCGCTGGGCGACGGCCGCGAGCGGCGCCACCGGCTTCTTCCGCTTCTTGCTCGCCGCCGCCTTCGCCACCACGGCGGGCTTGGGGGCCACCGCCGGGGCCGCGGCCGCTGCGGTCCGCTTCGCGGCCGGCTTCGGCGTGGCCTTCGTGCGCGTGGTGTTCATCTCGGCCACCGCCGACTTCAGCTCGTGGCGAACGCTCGCCCGGCCGCCGCGGGCCGCCTTCGTGCGGGCCGCCTTGGTGGGCTTGGTGGCCGCGGACAACCGGGCCGCCTGCCCGCCGACGGCCGCCTTCACGCCCGCGGTCAACTCCGCGAGCCGCGCCTCGAGACGCTTCACCGCGCCGTCGAACACGTCGTGCTTGGCCTTCGTCCGCTCGTTGACGGCGCTGCCCGCCTTCGGCGTCCGCTTGGTCGAGCGGGCCTGCGAGGCATGGAGGTCGCGCCACTTGTCGCGGAGCACGCGGGCCCGCTTCATGGCCGCATCGACCTGCTCCCGCGTCGCCTTGGCGATCGTCGCTCCCATGCTCGACGCGAGCACCTTGTTCTCGGCGGCGGTGAGGAGGGTGCGGACCTGATCGAGCGCGGAGGGGGCGGTGCGGGGCTTGGCCATTGAGTGGGGTTCCTGGAGAGACTGGTGACCGACGCGACGCCGGCATAGGCACCGGCCGCGATCCGCGAAAGAATAGGTCGCCACCACCGCCGGCGTCAAAAGCCCTCCCCGGGAATCCGCCATGCCCCTCGGCCTCCACCCCGCCTCGCCGCTGGCCGTCGACCCGACGACGCAGCGGGCGCTCGCCCTCAACCTCGACGACACGATCTACGGGAGCTTTTCCGAGATCGGCGCCGGCCAGGAGGTCGCCCGCTGGTTCTTCGCGGCGGGCGGGGCCGCCGGCACGGTGGCCAAGACGATGTCGGCCTACGACATGACCGTGAGCGACGCGATCTACGGCAAGACGAGCCGGTATGTCTCGCGGGAGCGGGTCGAGCAGATGCTGGCCCACGAGTTCCGGCTCCTCCACGAGCGGCTGGGCCCGTCTCGCGGGGGCTCGACGCGGTTCTTCGCCCTGGCCGACACCGCCGCCGCGCGGTCGTTCGCCGGCGGCAACGAGTGCCACGCCTGGATGGCGATCCGCTTCCAGCACGCGATCGGCGCCGCCACCAGCGACGTGGTGCTCCACGTGCGACTGCTCGACGCCGCCAACGCGGCGCAGGCCGACGCCCTCGGCCGGCTCGGCGTGAACCTCGTGCATGCCGCGTTCGCCCACTGGAAGGCGCCGCGAGCGCTGATCGAGACGCTCCTCGAGCACGTCGGCCGCGACCGGCTCGAGATCGACTGGATCCGCGTGGACGGGCCCGCCTTCAAGGACACCGACAACCGCCTGCTCGGGCTGCACCTCGTGCGGATCGGCTACACGCCGGCGGTGCTCTTCGACGTGGACGGCGCGCCGCTCCTGGCCTCCGAGTCGATCCGCCACACCCGCGTGCTCGTGGAGCGCGGCCGCTTCGCCCCGGTCACGAGCCTCAACGTGGAGATGCTCGCCCGTGCCCGGGCGGCCTTCGACGCGGCCGCGAAGCCGGGCGCGGGGCCGGTGCGGGAGATCCTCGAGATCACGATGAACAACCTCCGCGACCGCGGCACCGCGGAAGACGCCGACTTCCTCGCCCGCGTCGACCTGATCACCACGCTCGGCAAGATGGTGCTGGTGAGCGACCTCGGGGCGTTCCACGCGCTCGGCGAGTATCTCGCCGACCGCAAGGTCGAGGCCACGGGGCTCGTGCTCGGCGTGCCCCTGCTCCGCGAGGTGTTCAACGAGAGCCACTACCGCCAGCTCGACGGCGGCATCCTCGAGGCCTTCGGCAGGCTGTTCACGCACGGCGTGCGGCTCTACGTGCATCCGACCCGCGACGTGATCACCGGGCAGGTGGTGACGGCCGACACGATGAAGGTCGCCCCGCACCTCGCCCACCTCCTCGAGCACCTCCGCACCAACGGCCTGATCCTGCCGCTCGAATGCGACCCGGCCGACCTCCGCACCTACTCCAGCGAGGACGTGCGGACGCGGATCTGCGCGGGTGATCCGTCGTGGCGCGAGCTCGTGCCGCCGCCGGTGGCCGATGCCATCGACCGCCACGGCTACTTCGGCGCGAGCTGCCCGGCATGAAGCCCACCGTCCTCCGCGACCGGGCCGCCGCCCCCGACGGCACGCCGCTCACGCTCCACGAGCACGACGGCGCCTTCACGATCCGCGTCGGCGGCGTGGAGCTGATGTCGAGCCGGCAGCACCACTCGGAGGAGCGGCTCGCCGAGCTGGCCTGCGCGGCGGTGGCCGCCCGGCGGCGGGCCCGCGTGCTCGTCGGCGGCCTCGGGATGGGCTTCACGCTCCGCCGCTGCCTGGCCTGCCTCGCCGCCGACGCGGAGGTGGTGGTGGCGGAGCTCGTGCCCGCCGTGGTGCGCTGGAACCGCGATCCCGCCTACGGGCTCGCGGCCGACGCCCTCGCGGATCCCCGCGTGACGGTTCACGAGGGCGACGTGGCCGACGTGCTCTGGAGCGACGCCGGCCGCTTCGACGCCGCGATCCTCGACGTGGACAACGGCGCCGCGGGGCTCGTGGCGGCGGGCAACGACCGCCTCTACTCGGGGCGGGGCCTCGACCGCACCCGTCGCGGCCTGCGGCCGGGGGGCGTGCTGGCCGTCTGGTCCACCGCGGCCGACCCGCCGTTCGTCGAGCGGCTGCGGCGGGCCGGGTTTCGCACGACCGTGGAGCGGGTCCCGATCCACGCCTCGGGGGGGCCGTCGGCCTTCCTGTTCCTCGGCACGGCCTGACGGTCAGTCGTAGATCGGGAAGAACGTGCCGAAGGCGGGCTCGCAGAACACGCCGGGATCGTTGAACCGCCGCCCCCGGTCGAGGGCCGTGATCGCCGCCAGCGCCGCGTCGTCGAGGGTGAAGTCGGCGGCCGCGAGGTTTTCGGCGAGCCGCTCGACCCGCGAGGTCTTCGGGATCACCGCCGTGCCCCGCTGGATGCCCCAGCGGAGCACGACCTGCGCCGGCGTGCGGCCCACCGCCGCCGCGATCCCGCGAACCACGGGATGCGCGAGCACCGACTCGGCGGCGGTCGCCGTGCCCAGCGGCACGTACGATCCCGCCCCGAGCGGCGAGAACGCCGTCACGGCGATGCCCTGCTCCCGGCAGAAGCGGAGCAACTTCTCTTGCGCAAGAAACGGGTGCAGCTCCACCTGGAGCACCTCCGGCGGGATGCGGGCCTGGAGTTGCAGCTCCCGAATCACGCCGACCGGGCAGTTGCACAGGCCGATTCGCCGCGTGAGCCCCGCCTCCACGAGCCGCTCCAGCGCCCCCCACGTGTCGGCCAGCGGCACGCGGATCGGATGCATCCGCGGGCGGGCCGCGGCGGGATCACGGACCCAGCCGGGCGGATACCGCTCCGCGAACGGCACGAACTCCAGCGCGATCGGAAAGTGGACGAGGTACAGATCGAGGTGGTCGAGGCCGAGGTCGGCCAGCGACCGCTCGCACGCCGCCCGCACCCGCGAGGGCTCGTGGTACGTGTTCCAGAGCTTCGAGGTCACCCACAGATCGTCGCGGCGGCAGTGGCCCGCGGCGAGCGCCCGGGCGATCCCCGCGCCGGCCTCGACCTCGTTGCCGTAGTCGCAGGCGGCGTCGAGGTGCCGGTAGCCGACACGGATCGCCTCGGCCACCATCTCCGCCGTCCGGTCGCGATCGATCTTCCAGAGACCGAGCCCGACCGGCGGCGGTCCTCCGGCGGTCACCGCCGGCCTCGCTTCGGCTTCGCCACGGCCTTCTTCGTCGCCGGCTTCTTCGCAGCCGCCTTCTTCGGGCCGGGCTTCGCGGCCTTCGTGGCGACGACGTGCTTCTTCGTGGCCGCGGCCTTCTTCGTCGCGGCCTTCAGCGGCCGTGCCGCGGCCCTGGAGGCCGATCGGGAGGCCGATCGGGAGGCCGGCCGTTTGGCCGCCGCCTTCTTCCGCGCGGCGGCCCCGCGGCGGGTGGCCGCCGTGAGCCGGGCGTGGGCGGCATCGGCCACCTCGTCGAGAAACTCGTGCGCCTCCGCGGCGAGCGACTCCGCCGACACCGGCTCCACCTCGTCGATGATGAAGAGCGCCAGTTCACCCCGCCGCTGGGCCGCCGTC
>JBIIMU010000097.1:0-7845 GCA_044337845.1 Pirellulales bacterium
GTGGTCGCCCGCGGCACGGCGGGCACGTCGTCGGCGGTCAGCCTGACCCAGTGCCGGGCCGCCGGCGATGCCAGTTTCCTGAGCGCCGCGCTCGCGACGTCCGGAACGCTCGCCCTGGAATGGGATGGCGGTGCGTTCGTGTCACCCCGGCGGCTCCTGGTCGCGGAGGGCACCGCGCCGGGGCACGGCCACGTCGAGTGCACCCTGAAGGACGCCACCTTCTGCTGTGGGGAGGGCATCGTCGCGACCGCCGATTCGCTCGATCGCCCCGAGGCCCCCCGCGTCCGGGTTCGGGCCTCGGGCTGCAGGTTCGCGGTCGCGGGCCTCGATCGCCCGTTCGTGCTGCAGGCCGGGGTGGGGGAACCCGATCGGTATCGGGCCGCGCTGGCCTGGATCGACGAGGGCAGCCGCTACGAGGGGCACGCCGTGTTCCAGCGGATCGATGGGGCGGCCGAGCGGGTCGACATCGGATTTCGTGAGATCCTGCCTCCGCTGTCTCACGACGACGCCGTCGGGGACTGCCCGAAGCCGGATGGGTGGCCGGGGTGGTGACACGGGCGCGGCACGTTTCTTGACGTTGCCGGCAGCGATCGGTCTAGTGGGGAGGTCGTGCGGCCGTCCGGCCGGACGTCGTCTTCCTCCCCTCGGAGTCGTTCGATGAAGCGTTTCAGTGGCCGCGCGGTGCTCGTCTGTGCCGGAGTGGCGCTCATGGCAGGCGGGCCCGTCCGCGAGGCGTATGCGATCAAGCAGTTCGCCGACGAGTTCAAGGCGGTGTACGTCAAGGACGGCACCCCACTGGCCGCCGCCGTCGAGGAGGCGAAGTGCAACGTCTGCCACGTCGGCAAGAGCAAGAAGGATCGCAACGCCTACGGCCACGCCCTCGCCGAGCGGCTCGACAAGAAAGAGGACGCCAAGAACGTCGAGAAGATCCGCAAGGCGCTCGAGGAAGTGGCCGCCCTGTCGAGCGATCCGGCCAAGGCCGACGCGCCGACGTTCGGTCAGCTGATCGCCGAGGGCAAGCTGCCCGGCGGCGCGCCGCAGTGACGCCAGCTCGCGAGCCTTCCGCTCGCGAGGCCCCAGTCAGCCGGCGGCGGCCTCGAGCAGCAGCTGTTCGAGGTCGCCGACGGCCATGATCTCGGCGGCGAGTTCGGGGTCGGCGAAGATCCGCACCCGCTTCACGAGGTCGTCGAACTGCTGGTGCGCCAGGCTGCGGACGACCGGCGAGAGATCCTCCAGCCGCCGCCACCGGGCCGCGGACATCCCGCCGGCGGTTTCCCGCACGTCCAGCCGGAACTCGACCTCGCGCTCGGCGGGCGGGGCATCGACGAGCAGCGTGGCGGCGTCGACGGGCCGTTGGAGCCGCCGCGAGAGCAGCGCGGCCAGCCGCGATGACACCGCCACCATGTCGGCATAGGGCCTGCCCGCCAGTGCGGCGTGGACGTCGGGCCGACCGACCGCGTCGAATGTCGCGACCCGCTTCAGCAGGCGGCGGACGGGGCCGAACAGGCCGGTGACCAGGGCCTCGGCCGGGGTGCCTGCCGCGGCGGCCGTGATCCAGGCCGCGAACCCCGCGTCGTCGAGCCGCACGAGCGTCGGGGGATCGACCCGGGACCGGAGCAGCCAGATCGCCCGCTGGAGCATCCCCGTCGCGGCGCGGACGGCATGGTGCCAGTAGACCTCGCTGAACATCACGTAGCGGGCGAAGACCATCAGTTCCGCCGCGGTGCGGCCCTTCGCGGTGATCGCCAGCGATCGTCCCGCCTCATCCAGGCACAGGCTCGAGAGCAGCCGGGCCTGGTCGAAGTTGCGGCCGTAGGGCACGCCGGCGTGCAGGCTGTCGCGCGACAGGTAGTCCATCTTGTCGACGTCGATCGGCCCCGACAGGAGGGAGTGGATGATCCGCCCCGCGTCGTCGGTCGCGGTGCCGCCGATCAGGTCGGCGACGCGCTCGGGATCGAGCCGCCACTCGCGGCGGAGCACGTCGCCGACCGCGCCCGACCCGATGACGTCGAGCACGAGCGACTCGTGCCGCGGCAGTTCCGGCAGGCCCATGTCCTCGATCGGGTGGCAGTAGGCCCAGTGCCCCACGTCGTGCAACAGGGCCGCGGCCACGAAGGCCGAGGCGTCGTCGTCCCCCACCGCGGCCGCGAACCGGGCGTCGCCCCGCAGCCGCCGCAGGAACTCCAGCGCCAGCCGGTACACGCCGAGCGAGTGCTCCAGCCGGGAATGCACGGCCCCGGGATACACCAGCGATACCAAGCCCAGCTGCGACACCCGTGCGAGCCGCCGCAGCGCCGCCGTGTCGAGCAGGCTGCGGACCCGCGGCGTGAGCGGCGCCGTGTCGCCCGGCGGCAGCCGCACGCCGCTGGCGGCGGCGTCGAGAGCCTCGAGTTCGGGCACGCCGGGTGTCGTCATGCGTCGCACAGCCGCCCGTTCACAGGGGAAGCAGCCCTGCCAGCCAGCGGAGCAGCGCGGTGAACATCGCGTAGAGCGAGAAGTGGGCGACGGCGGGGCCCCAGTCGAGCTCCAGACTGACCAGCGCGGCCAGACCGCCCGCCGCCACGAACAACGGCCCGATGTAGAGCCACTGCCACATCTCCGCCGTCGCCTCGGCCGGCAGCTGGCCCTTCACGACCCACAGGCCGGCATAGACGGCCGCGCAGGCCAGCGACCGGAGGAGCAGCGGCGTGCCCGCGTACGGCTCGAGCTCCCGGTTGCGGACCGCCGCGTAGCCGAGCAGCACGCACGGCACGGCGAGCACGAGGCCCGCCACCGCCGGCAGCCAGGCCCAGTCGGCCTGCAGCGCGTCGGCCCCCACGGCCTTGCCCACGCCCCAGGCCGCGACCATCGCCGCCACGGCCGCGCCGCCGATCGCCGCGAACCGCCACGCCGGGATCGCCTTCTCGACCCGCCGGATCGGCGCGGTGGGTGCCTTGCCCGTGCCGGCCGCGGAGGCGACGGGCGCCTCGGGTTCGTGGATCGTCACCGCCTGGACGGCGAGCGCCGGAATGGTGATCGACTGCTTGCACTTGGGGCACGGCCCGGTCTTGCCGGCGAACTGGTCGCTGACCGTGAATCGGGCCTTGCAGCCGGGGCAGACGACGGGAATGGGCATGAACGGTCCTCGCGACGGACGTCCCCGTCCGCCGAGGTCGAAGTGTCAGAGCCGGCCCGCGTGGCGTCAAGGCGCCGACACGCCCGGCGGCCCCGATCGCGGCCCGCCAGCGGCCGCCCCGAAACGGCTAGACTCTGGGAAATGGCGCCGGAGTCGGCGGCCACGAGGTGGAGCCCCCGAGGACGACGCCGTATGTCGGATGAGAAGACCCGCGTGCTGGGCAGGAACGTCGTCGGGGCGGCGGCGGAGCCCAGGGTCGTCGACGGCCAGATCGTGTTCTTTTGCCCCGCGGGGCATCGGATCGTGGTGCCGGTCGAGCTGGCCGGCAAGCGGGGCAAGTGCAGCAAGTGCTCCCTGCCCACGCAGATCCCCGAGCTGCATGCCGAGGAGCCCGTCGGCCCCGGGCCGGCGGCTGCGGTCCCGCCGCCCCCACCCGCGGCCACCGCCGCCGACTCGCTCGCGGCGGCCGAAAGCCCGGCCGACGGCGACTGGAACTTCATCTCCGGCATCGCGGGAGCGGCCGCGGATCCGGCGCTGCCATCGGGTTCGGCATCGTGGGGGCAGGAGATGCCGCCGGAGGCCAATCCCATGGCCCGCCTCCTGGCCCGGCTCTGGGCGGAGCGGGATCACGGCGGGATCGTCGAGCTGCACCTCGCCGGCGGCGCGGTGATCCTCCCGGAGGAGTTTTCGCCGCGCTGGTCGGGCGCCTCGCACGGCGTGTTCGCCAGCCAGGCGGCCGACGGCAGCGTGACGCTCACGGCCGTGGCCTGGGACACCGTGCAGCGGATCGTGGTCCGGCAGCTCGCGGCGGTGCCCGGCGACATGTTCGAGTGATCCGGAATCACTCGCCTTCGTCGAGATCGCCCTCGGTGATCATCGTGAAGCCCTTGGCCGCCAAGGTGTCCATGCCCATCTCGGTGTTGTCCACCATCAGGGCGACGGCCGGGCGACCGCGGGGCCGCACGAGGATCGGATAGGCCTGGATGATGTTGACCTCCGCCTGCAACAGCGCCGTGCAGATGCGGAGCAGCGGCTGCTGGTCGTCCGGCAGTTCCACCCCGAGCAGGTCGCTCTCGATCAGGGCGAGGCCGGCCCGCTCGAGGATCTCGCGGCCTTGTTCCGGATGGCTCAGCAGGAATCGCGCGAAGGCGCACTCGCCCGAATCGCTGATCGAGAGGGCGACGATCCGCACGCGGGAGCCCTCGAACCGCCGCACCACCTCGAGCAGCTGGCCGACCCGGTTCTCGAGAAACACGGTGAACTGCCGGAGCGTCGGCCAGTTGCGGCCCCGGGCCGTCGCAAAGCCGACCCCTGCACCCTCGCCCGCGTCTCGTTCGCCCACGGTGGAGTCTCCGATCGATGGTCCGCGGTCGGGGCCGATGCGTCAGCGGCGACGGCTTTGCGGCCCGATGGGCCACAAGGATAGAGTCTTGGCCGCCACCCGGTCAACGAACATCGCCCCCCCGGGAGGCCGCCGCAGGAGCCTCGATGGCCGTCGTCCACGAACTGGAGATCCGCGTCCGCTACCAGGAGACCGATGGACAGCGCCGCGTGCACCACGCCAACTTCCTCACCTACTTCGAGATGGGCCGCACCGAGATGCTTCGGGCGCACGGCTACAGCTACCGGCAGTTCGAGGACGAAGGGCTGTTCATGGTGGTGTCGGAAGCCCGGGTGAACTATCACGCCCCGGCCGAATACGACGACCGGCTGCTGCTTCGCACCCGGGTCGAGAAGATTGGAGCCGCCCACATCAAGCACGCCTACGAGGTCATTCGCGAGACCCGCATCCTGGTCACCGGCTCGACCACCGTCGTCTGCGTGGATCGCGAAGGCCGGGTGCGGCGGCTGCCCGACTGGATGCTCGGGGAATGACACTCGCCGCCGCGTCTGCTGGCCCGGACGGGGCGGCGTGTGCTACCTTTCCGCGGTCCGTGGTGAGCCGAAGACCCCGGTGGCGGTGCGGAGCACGACCATGACGAAGATGGGCCAGATCACCGTGGGCGCGCTGCTGCGGAGGCTGTCCGGCGGCGACCGGCGGTCCGATCCGGCAGGGGCCACGGTCGCGGGACTCGAACCGCTCACCGAACGACTCTCGCGGCACAAGGTGACCCGCATCGCGCTGGCCTTCCTCGACGCCAACGCGGGCCTGCACCTGAAGGATCTCCTGCTCGACGCCACGACCGACGACCGCCGGCTCTCGATCGACGGCCACACCGCCTGGAACTTCGGCTCCGACAGCTTCCTCGGACTCGACCGTCATCCCCGCGTGCACGAGGCGATCGCCGGCGCGCTGCCCGACTGGGGCGCCCACAACGGCGCGTCGCGGGCGTTCTCGAGTCCGGTGCTGATGGACGAGGCGGAGGAGAAGCTCGCCGCCTGGCTCGGCGTGCCCGACACCTTCATCTTCCCGAGCGTGACCCTCGCCAACGTGGGGCTGCTGCCCGCGATCACCCAGCCGGGCGACCTGCTCGTGGTCGATCGCGAGTCGCACGACAGCGTGCACCAGGGCGCCCGCCTCGCCGCGGCCGCCGGCGCCCGCGTCGTGGAGCTTCCCGAGCCCGACCCGCAGTCGCTCGAGCGGACCGTGCGCGACGCCGGGCACCGCGGCGGCCTCGTGCTGGCGATCGACGGCGTCTACAGCATGTCGGGCCGCACGCCGCCGCTCGCCGCGCTCGACGAGACGGTGCGCCGGCTCGGCGGCATCATGTACGTCGACGACGCCCACGGCACCGGGGTGGTCGGCCCGCGGGGGCGGGGCGCGGCGGCGGAGGCCCTCGGCACGCTCGACAACGTGCTGATGGTGGGCTCGCTGTCGAAGGCGTTTTCCTGCCTCGGCGGCTTCGTGACCTGCACGCCGGAACTGAAGACGATCCTCAAGATCCGCTCCAGCACCTTCATCTTCGGCGGGCCGGTGCCTCCCCCCTACCTGGCCGCGATCAGCGCCGTGTGCGACATCTTCATGTCGCCGGAGTACGACGCGCTGCTCGAGGCCCTCCACTCCCGGATCGCGCGGCTGACGGCCGGCCTCGACGCCCTGGGCATCGACTACCACGGCGGCGGCGCGGCCATCGTGGCGCTCAAAGTCGGCGATCTCGACAAGACGTTCGCCGCCGGACGGGCACTCTTCGACCGGGGCTTCTACGTGCAGTCGGCGACCTACCCCGCCGTGCCGATTCACGGCGGCCTGCTCCGCGTGCAGATCAACGCGAACCATCCCCTCGAGGCGATCGACGGCCTGCTCTCGGCCCTGGCGGACGTCTGGCAGCAGGCCCGGCTGCCGGTGCGGCGGCGGGCCGCGGCGGCGTCGTAGGCCGGCCGGCATCAGCCGCCCGGGGGCGGCTCCTCCAGTCGCGGCTGCCGCCGCAGCGCCGGATCACGGAGGGCCGGCGGCAGCAGCCGCGCGAGCCAGGCCGCCATCGCCGTGCGCCGGGGAAACCAGACTTCCGCCCGGCCCCGCTCGATCGCCCGCAGGATCGTGTCGGCGGCGGACGCGGCGGCCACCGTTCCCCCGTGCGCCCGCTCCGCGGCGGTGATCATCGGGGTGTCGACCACGCCCGGCAGCGCCGTCGTGATCGTGATGCCCGCCGGGCCGGCATCGAGCCGCAGGCCCTCGAGGAAGCCGATCACCGCCGCCTTGCTGCCGCAGTAGGCGGCGTTGCCCGGCAGGCCCACGACCCCGGCGAGGCTCGCGATGCCGCAGAACCGGCCGCGGCCCCGGGCCAGCATGCCGGGCAGCACGGCCGCCGCGAGGTGGATGCAGCCCTTGACGTTGACGTCGATCACGTGGTCCGCGATCGCGGCGTCGAGCGGCCACGAGACGCGATGGATGCCGGCCGATGCGATCGCCACGTCGCACGCGCCGAGCCGCCGCTCCAGATCGGCCACGGCCGCCCGGACCGCCGTCGCGTCGACGACGTCCGCAGCCTCCGCGTCGGCCACACCCCCCGCCGACCGCACCGCGGCGACCGCGTCGGCCAACGGCTCCCGGCGCCGGGCGATCAGGCCGACCCGGGCCCCGGCGGCTCCGAGGGCGATCGCCGCGGCCCGACCGATGCCGCTCGAGCCGCCCGTCACCAGGACCGATTTGCCCCGCCAGAAGGATTGCGAAATCATGCTGCCTGCCGCGGCGCGTGTCGCGATCATCTGACGGGGTCTGCGACCCAAATGCAACCGGGTGTCGAGCGCGTGCGGGTGCCATGGGGCGGCCACGAGGTGGTCGCCGACGTGCACCTCCGCGACGAGGCCGGGCCGCCGGTCCTGTTCCTGCACGGGATCCTCACGAGCACGGCGGTCGTGCGCGACCTCTTCGACGACCCCGACCGGGCCTCGTGGATCTCCGTGAGCCTGCCCGGCCACCAGCCCGGCCGACTGGCACGCGGCACGCCGGCCGCGGCGGTGGACGCCGAGTTCGTGGCCGCCTTCGTCGAGGCGGCGGTCGAGGCCGTGGTGGGGCGACGTCGCGTGGTGGCCGTCGGCTGGTCCACGGGGGGCTTCGCGGCGTTGAACCTCGCGATCCGCCGGCCGGAGCGGGTCGCGGCGGTGGCCAGCCTCGCGGGGTTCGCAAGCGGCCGCCGCATCGTGGGCTCGGTCGCGTGGCTGACGTGGCTCGCCGGTGCGGCCGGTGCCGGCGGGCTCGTGCGTGGTGGTCTCTGGGCCGGTGGTCGGCTGCCGTGGCTCCACGACCTCGTCCTCGCCACGGGCGCCGCCGACTGGAGGGCCGCCCGGCT
>JBIIMU010000098.1:0-7843 GCA_044337845.1 Pirellulales bacterium
TGGCTGGTGCTCACGAAGATCGTGCCGGTCTTCAACCAGGGCCAGCCGCCGGGGCACCAGGCGCTGTACGCCTCGGGCGACCGGCTGATTCCCGTCGCCTGGACCGTCACGTGGAACGAGCGGCCCTTGGGCTGGGCCCTGGCGACGACGCAGAAGAACGATGCCGGGGGGCTGGTCGTCGATACGCGGCTCCACTTCGACCACCTGCCGCTCAACGACATCCTGCCGTCGTGGGCAGGCGCCCTGGTGCGGCAGGTGTCACAGGACGACGGACTGGTCACGCTCGATGCCCGCGGCCGACTCGACATCGATGCGGCCGGCAGCCTGCGGCGTTTCGCCTCGAACGTGTCGGTGCCCGGCAGCGGACAGGACGTGGTGCTCACCGGCTCGATCGACGGCGGGGAGGCGACGGTCGTGATCGAGGCGGGGGGCATGCGGTACGACGTGGTCCGGCCGATCCCCGACCACGCCATGATCGGCGACGAGCTGTCGCCGCAGGCCACCATGCCCGGTCTCTACGAGGGACGCACCTGGACGGTGCCGGTGTACAGCCCGCTGCGGCCGGGCCACGCGCCGATCGAGATCCTGCACGCCGCCGTCGGCCCCGAGAGCACGCTCTTCTGGGAGGATGGCCTCGTGCGGGTGCACGTCGTGTCGTACCGGGAAGACGCGTCGGCGCGGCGCGAGCCCCGCTGCCGGCTGTGGGTCGACCTCTCGGGACGGGTTCTCAAGCAGGAGGCGGCGCTGCTCGGATCGAAGATGACGTTCCTGCGTCGCACCGACGAGGCCGCCGCCTGGCTCGTCGAATCGGTGGCGGCCCGGGCGGAGCACCAGGCAGGCAGCGCACCATGATCGAGTTCGACCACGTCTCGCGAACCTACGGACCGAAGACGGCCGTCGCCGACCTGACGCTCGCCATCCCGCGGGGCGAGCTGTTCGCCCTGCTCGGCCCCAACGGCGCCGGGAAGACGACCACCATCCGGATGCTCGTGGGTCTGCTCCATCCGTCCCGCGGCTCCGTCCGCGTCTGCGGGCACGACCTCATGAAGGATCCGCGGTCGGCGCACCTGCACCTCGGCTACGTCCCCGACGAGCCCACGCTCTACGACAAGCTCACGGGCCGCGAGTTCCTCTGGTTCATCGCCGACATGTTCGGCATGCCGCGGCGGCTGGCCGGCGAACGCATCGACCGCGAGGTGGAGACGTTCGAACTCGGGGAGTTTGCCGACGATCTCGCCGAGAGCTACTCCCTGGGCATGAAGCAGCGGCTCGTGTTCGCGTCCTCGCTGCTGCACGACCCCGACGTGCTCGTGCTCGACGAGCCGATGGTCGGCCTCGATCCCCGCAGCGTCCGGATCGTGAAGGACCTGCTGGCGGCCCGGACCCGCGAGGGCATGACGGTGTTCATGTCGACCCACACGCTGGCGATGGCCGAGGAGATGGCCGACCGGGTGGGAATCATGGTCCGCGGCCAGCTGCGGTTTCTCGGGACCGTGGCCGAGCTCCGCGAGCAGATGGCCCTGGAGGCGACCTCGTTCGAGCAGCTGTATCTCGAGGTGACCTCCCCCCGGAGCCGTCCGTCGTGAGCGCCCGGACGCCTCCGCAGCAGTCGGTGCGGCTGCTTTCCTTCGACGCGGAGTCGCGGACCTTCATGCGGCTGCGGGCGACGCTCGCCTGGGAGACGGTCCGGTCGATGCTGCGGGATGCCCGCCTGCGGCTGAGCCTGGTGGTCGTGCTCAGCGGCCTGTTCTGGGGGGCCCTCTACGGGCTGTTCCACGAGGCCTTCACCTTCCTCGACGCCCTGCACGCCGACGTCATCTCGCTGCTCTTCAACGCCTTCTTCTCGTCGCTGATGGTGATGCTCGTGTTCTCCACGGCGATCCTCGTCTACAGCGGCATGTACTGCTCCACGGAGGCCCGGCTCCTGCTCACGCTGCCGATCCGGGCCGAGGCCGTGTTCGCCCACAAGTTCCGCGAGGCCCTGTGGTTCTCGAGCTGGGGCTTCGTCCTGCTCGGCAGTCCGATGCTGGCGGCCCACGGGATGGTCCGCGGGTCGGCCTGGACCTACTTCGCGCTCCTGCTGCCGTTCATGGTGTCGTTCGTCGTGATTCCGGCGTCGCTCGGCGCCATCGGCTGCATGACGCTGGTGACCTGGCTGCCCCGGCTCCGCGTGCAGGCCTTCTGGGTGGCCGCGACGGCCGCGTGCGGCGGGGCCATCTGGCTCGGCTGGTCGCTCGTCTCGCGGGTGCGGATCGACATGATGTCGGCGGCCTGGTTCGAGCGGACCTTCGCCCGGCTCGCCATCACCGAGCAGAAGCTGTTTCCCAGCTGGTGGCTCGCCAGCGGCCTCATGGAGGCGGCCCGCACCGAGCGGCCGGGGGTGCCGTCGGCCGACGGCCTCGGCGAGTCGCTGCGGTTCCTGGCCTTGCTCGTCGCCAACGCGGTGGCGCTGCAGTGGCTCGCCGGCTGGCTGGCCCGCGTCGCCTACCGGCGGGGCTACAGCAACTTCGTCGCGGAGCTTCCCTCCCGCCGCCGCAGGCCGCTCGGCTGGTTCGATCGGATGCTCGGCGGGGCGGGGGTCGCGGCCGGCCGCCCGCTGCGGCTGCTGCTGGTGAAGGACCTCCGGCTGTTTCGCCGCGACATCTCGCAGTGGTCGCAGTTCCTGATCTTCTTCGGCCTGCTGGGCCTGTATTTCCTGAACCTCCGCTCGTTCGACTACAACAACGCCTACGCGTCGATGATCGGCTACCTGAACCTCGCGGTGGTCGGCCTGATCCTCTCCACGTTCACGACGCGGTTCGTCTACCCGATGATCAGCCTCGAGGGCCGGCGGTTCTGGATTCTCGGGCTCCTGCCGGTGCATCGCGATCAGATCGTCTGGTCGAAGTTCCTGTTCTCGTTTCTCGGCGCCATCCTGCCCTGCTGCGGGCTCGTGCTCTTGAGCGACTCGATGCTCGGCCTGCCCTGGCCCATGATCGCGCGGCACGAGTTCTGCTGCGCCGTGCTGTGCGCGGGCCTGTCGGGGATCGCCGTGGGCATGGGCGCGCGGATGCCCGACCTCCGCGAGTCGTCGCCGTCGAAGATCTCCTCCGGGTTCGGCGGCACGCTGAGCCTCGTGCTCAGTTCGCTGTTCATCATGGCCGTGGTGGTCGTGGCGGCCGTTCCCAGCCACCTCTCCCTGGTGGCGAACGTGCCGGCGGCGCTGGCGTGGTTCGGCCTCGAGCCGGGGCCCGCCCCCCCGCTGGTCGACTGGGCCGGCGGGCCGGCGGGCACGGCCGCGAGCCTCGGGGTGGTGCTGCTCCTCGGGGTCGCCGCCACGGCGCTGCCCCTGCTGCTCGGGCTACGGGCATTTCGGCGGCTGGAAGCCTGATTCCGGGCCGGGGGTTAGCCGCGGCCCCGGATTGCGGTTGTCCCTGTGGCAATCGAGGACGACAATCCCGGGCCTCGCCGCACGATGATCCACCTGCCCAACCAGTTCGACCGCCGGCCGGCCTCGAGCCTCCGCATCGGGGCCGTCCAGTACCTCAACACCAAGCCGCTCGTCCACGGGCTTGCCGACGCGGGGGACCTCGTCTACGACCTGCCGAGCCGGCTGGCCGACGGCCTCGCGGCGGGGCGGCTCGACGTGGCCCTGATCCCGTCGGTCGAGGCGCTCCGCGGCGGGTACCGGATCGTCTCCGACGCGTGCATCGGCTGCCGTGGCCCCGTGATGAGCGTGAAGGTGTTTTTTCGCACGCGGCCCGACCGCGTGGCCACGCTCGCCGTCGACGAGGGCTCGCGGACGAGCGCCGCCCTGGCGCGGGTGCTGCTGGCGGAGCGGCACGGCATCCGCCCCCGCCTGGAGCGGCTCCCGATCGGCTCCGGCCTCCGCGACACCGCCGCCGACGCCGTGCTCCTGATCGGCGACCGGGCCATCGAGGCCCGCGGGGCCGACCGCATGGCCGGGTCTTTCCAGGTGGTCTGGGATCTCGGGGACGAATGGTGCCGGTGGACGGGGCTGCCGTTCGTGTTCGCGGTCTGGGCGGTGCGGGACGGCGTCGAGCCGGGCACGCTCGTCGGCCGGCTCGCTGCCGCCCGCGACGCGGGCGTGGCCAACCTCGCGGCGATCGCCGCCGCCGAAGCCGCCGCGCATGGCCTGACGGTTCCGCAGTGCCTCTCGTACCTGCGGGACAACCTGCACTACGTGCTCGGGAGCCGAGAACGGGAGGCGCTCGAGCTCTTCGGCCGCCGTGTCGCGGAGCTCGGCATCGTGCCGGGCCATCTCCGTCCGCGGCTCGTGCCGGCCGGCCGGCAGACCGAGGAGGTCGGACGATGACGGCGGTGATCGAGGGCATTCTCGACCGGGTCATGGAGGGCCGCCGGCTCGCGTTCGCCGACGCGGTCACGCTCCTCGAGTCGCACGACCTCGCCGCGATCGGCCGAGCGGCCGACCACGTGACCCGGCGGCTCCATCCCGAGCCCTACCGGACCTACAACATCGACCGGAACATCAACTACACGAACGTCTGCTCGGCGGTCTGCGACTTCTGCGCCTTCTACCGCGGGGTGAAGGACTCGGAAGCCTACGTGCTCGATCGCGACGTGCTCCTCGCCAAGATCGAGGAGACGGTGGCGGTCGGCGGCGACCAGATCCTGCTTCAGGGCGGCATGCATCCGACGCTGCCGCTGGAGTGGTACGAGGAGATGCTCCGCGACATCAAGGCGCACTTTCCGCAGGTGAACGTGCACGGGTTTTCGCCCCCCGAGATCCACGCCTTCACGAAGGTCGCGAAGCGGCCCCTCCGCGAGGTGCTCCAGAGGCTTGCCCGTGCGGGCCTCGGCTCGCTGCCGGGAGGTGGCGGCGAGATCCTCGTCGACCGCGTGCGGGCGGCGATCACCCGCGGCAAGGCGATGACGGAGGACTGGCTCGAGGTGAGTCGGCAGTGGCACCTGCTCGGCGGGCGGAGCACCGCCACGATGATGTACGGCCACGTGGAGACGCTCGCGGAGCGGGTCGAGCACCTCGATCGGCTGCGGACGCTCCAGGACGAGACCGGCGGGTTCACGGCGTTCATCTGCTGGTCGTTCCAGCCGGAGAACACGCAGATGGCCGACATCCCGCCCGCCGGCGCCTTCGAGTACCTCAAGACCCAGGCCGTGGCCCGGCTGTATCTCGACAACATCCCGAACATCCAGTCGAGCTGGGTCACGCAGGGCCGTGACATCGGCCAGCTCGCGCTGCTCTACGGCGCGAACGACATGGGCAGCCTGATGCTCGAGGAGAACGTGGTCAGTGCCGCCGGCACGGTGCACCACCTGACGCTCGAGGGCATCACGTCGGCGATCTCGGAGCTGGGCTGGACGCCCCGGCGCCGGAACGTGTTCTACGAGCTCTTCGAGGAGGAGCCGCCCACGGCGGCCCCCGATCCCGAGCGGGCCCGGGCCCGGGCGGTGCCCCTGCCGGTGGCGACGACGTCGCCGTGAGCGGAGGGCACGACGACCTCGTGATCCGCGGGGGGTGGATCGTGCCCATGCGGGGACCGCCGATCCGCGGTGGCGCGGTGCGGATCCGCGGCGGCCGGGTGGTCACGGTGGCGGCCGGAGCGATCGCGGCCCGCGAGCGGGCCCCCCGGCTGGTCGACCTGCCCGACGCGGTCGTGATGCCGGGGCTCGTCAACGCCCACACGCACCTCGAGTTTTCCGACGTGCAGGCTCCGCTCGACGCTGCCGGGGGCCTGCCGGCCTGGATCGGGCGGGTGATCGCCCTGCGGCGGGGCCGCGCTCCCGGCGCGGCGGCCGCGGCGCTCGACCGGGGCCTGCGCGAGTCGGCGGCGCACGGCGTGACCGCGATCGGCGAGATCGCCACCGGCATCCCGGCCGGCGGCTATCCCGCGGGTGGGCCCCGGCTCCGCGTGTTCCGGGAGGCGCTCGCCCTGGCACCGGAGTCGGTCGCGGCCGTCGGCCGGCATGCCCTCCGCGATCTCGCGCGGCTTGACGCGTCGGGCGTGGCCGCGGGGTTGTCGCCCCATGCTCCCTACTCGGTGAGCGTGGGGCTCGGCCGGCTGCTCGTCGCGGCGGCCCGCAGGCGGGCGGCGCCGCTGGCGATGCACGTCGCCGAGAGCGAGGCCGAGGAGGAGCTGCTCCGATTCGGCCGCGGCCCGTTTCGCGACCTCTTCGAGCGGCTCGGCGTGTGGCCCTCGGCCAGGCCGCCGGCACTCGTGCCGGCGGCGGAATGGATCTCGATCCTGGCCCGAGGCCCGCGGGGGGTGGTCGTGCACGGCACGCACCTCGACCGCGACGCCGACGCGCTCGCGCGGCTCACGCGACACCGCGACCGCCTCTGCGTGGCCGTCTGCCCGCGGACCACGCTGGCCCTCTCGGGACGGCTCCCGCCGGTCGGGCTGTTTCGCGAGGCGGGCGTGCGGGTGGCGATCGGCACCGACAGCCGGGCATCGACTCCGGATCTGGCGGTGCTCGCCGAATGCCGCGCGCTCGCCGATGCGGGTGTCGTCGCCGCGGAGGAGGCCGTGCGGATGGCGACGCGGGAAGGCGCGTGGGCGCTCGGCTTCGAGCGGACGAGCGGCGCGGTGGTCGCGGGCCGGCCCGCCGACCTGGCGATCCTCGCCGCCGCGGCGGCCCGCGACCCGTTTCAGGCGATCCTCGACCCCGGCACCCGGGTCATGGCGACGATGCGGGCCGGGCGGGTGATCGCGGGCGGTCTGCCGGGCCTTGCGTGAGCCGGAGAATGTCGGCGGCGGGCACGCACATGTTGAGCCCCATCTGGAAGTCGCCGGCCGGCGCCGCGCCGCGGCCGGCGGCATGGGCGTCGTCGTTGCCCGCGTAGACGGCCAGCGTGCTCGACACCATCCCCACCACGTTGCCGCGGTCGTCGACCAGCGGTCCGCCGCTCGACCCGACCGCGAAGTCGACGGTGGTCGTGAACATCGTCTTGGCCTGGCCGTCGGCGCGGTGCACGAACGACCGCGAGAGGATGCCCTCGGTGAGCGAGTAGAGCGCGCCGTCCGGATGGCTGAGGGCGTGCAGCCGCAGGCCGGGCCGGGCGTCCGCGAGGAGCGGCAGGGGCGGGAGGTCGTCGGCGCCGCCGAGCCGGCAGATGGCGATGTCGGCGAACGGGCTGACGGCGAGAATCTCCGTCACCGGATGGACGGTGCCGGCGGGCGTCTGCGCCGCCAGCACCGGCGCGCCGGGCAGATCGACCACGTGGTAGTTGGTGACCACGAGGCCCGCCGGGTGGATCACGAATCCGGTCGCGAGGGAGAGATCGTGCCCCGGGCCTTCGGCACGCGGCTCGAGGCCCGCCATCACCACCACGCTGTTCCGGACCCGCTCGAAGAGCTCGTCGCCCCGCAGCGGGCGATCGGCCGGCGGAGGCACGTCGACGTGGATCGGCTCGACGCCGGCCCGGGCGAGGAGCTCGTCCACCGGCACCGCCCGTCCGGACGCCACGAGCCCGCGGAGCTCGTCCTCGAGCCGCCGGAGCCGTTCGTCGTCCGTGGGCCCGGGATCGGCCGGGGGCCGCTCGTACTCGGCGAGGATCTCGAGCAGCACGAGCCGCGTCGACGGATCATCGGTGAGCTCGATCGCCTTGCGGTGCAGGGCCAGCCCTTCCGCCCGGTCGCCGGCCATGACCAGGGCCCGGGCGAGGGTCTCGAGCACCTCCGCGTCGTCGCCCTCGGTGAGCTCGTGGGCGCGCCGCGCGGCGCGGACGGCCAGGGGCACGTCGCGCTCGGGCAGCGCGTCGTCGGTGAGGATGCCCCAGGCCAGCGAGTCGAGGGTCAGGGCGTCGTCGGCATGCTCCCGGAGGATGGCCTCGGCGAGCCCGCGGGCCCGCTCCCGACCGTCG
>JBIIMU010000099.1:0-7825 GCA_044337845.1 Pirellulales bacterium
CCAGGACGTGCTCGCCGCGCAGGCCGCCGGCCTCGTCGACGTGAAGTTCATCCCCAACGACTCGCGGTCGGCACAGGTCGTGGTCGCCAGCCGGGTCGATCGGCCGCTGACGCTCCGGCTGCCGGCGTCGTTCGGCGGCGTGCCGGTGCTTGCCCAGTTCGGACAGCAGGGGATGGGCGGCGGCATGGGGATGGGTGGCATGGGCGGCGGCATGGGCATGGGCGGCGGCATGGGCGGCATGCAAAACATGGGCGGCGGCGGCATGGGGATGGGCGGCATGGGCGGCGGCATGGGCATGGGCGGCGGCATGCAGGGGGGCTTCTGCTGGATCGCCCGCGAGATCTATGGCGTGCACGACGAGCGGTGGCTGGCCTTCCGCGAGTGGATGGAGCACGACGCCCCGGCAACCCTGCAGTGCGGCTATGCGATGGTGGGCGAGGACGTGGCGGGCTGGCTGCGGACCCGGCCGGTCGCCAAGGCGGTGGCCCGCCCGCTGCTGGACCTGGCGATCGCCGATCGGCCCGCGGCGGGGCCCGGGGTGGCCCACCTCTCCGTGGCGCCCGGTGACGCGGCCCCTTCGTTCACCGTGTTTCCGGCGAAGAGCCGGGTCGTGCGGATCGCGACCGTGTGTCTGGACCATGGCAAGCGGGAGCCCAACGCCCGAGTGCCCTACCGCATGGTGCCGCTCGACGTCTGCTCCACCGATCCGCGGCTCGCGGACGTGCTCGAGTGCCTGTCGCGGGGCGTGCTGACGCAGAAGGTGGCCCAGGCGGCGACCTGGCACCTCTCCAGCGGCCGGACCTGGGACCAACTGGCCGCCGAGGTGATCGAGATGGCGGGCAGCGCCGATCCCGACGTGCGGGTGTTCTCGCCCGCGGAACTGATGGCCGCGAAGCAGTTTGTGGAGGCCGCCACCCGGCGGCACGGCCCCGCGCCCGCCGCTTCGTCGGAGTCGGCCGCCGACACGGCGTCGGCCCGCTGAAGCCGCCGCGGCCGCGGTCATCGTGCCGCTCGGCCCGTCGCCCTCGCCCGCGGGTGCGCCGGGCCTCATCGGCCGCGGTGACGGCCGGTCTGATCAGGCCGCCCGACGCGGTATACTCCGGCCCTTGGAGCGTACAATCCGAGGCGAAGATGCGGCGTCGGCGGGTGACCGACGGCGTGCCGAAATCGGGCCAGGGGTCGAGAATCGTGAGCAGAGAAACCACCGTGGTCGCCGAGGCCGGCTCGCGACCGCCCGCGGGCGAGATCGTCGTCGAGACCCGCAACCTCTCCAAGGTCTACCGAGACTTCTGGGGACGGAGCAAGAAGACGGCCCTCAAGCCTCTCGACCTCGACATTCGGCGGGGCGAAATCTTCGGCCTGCTCGGCCCCAACGGCGCGGGCAAGACCACCACGCTCAAGCTCCTCCTCGGCCTCATCTTCCCGACCTCCGGCGAGGCGCTCGTGTTCGGCCGTCCGGCCACCGATGTGTCGAAGAACGAGCGCATCGGCTACCTGCCCGAGGAGAGTTACCTCTACAAGTTTCTCGATGCCGAGGAGACGCTCGACTTCTACGGCAGACTGTTCGACATGCCTCCCGAGGAGCGACGGCGGCGGGCCGACGCCCTCATCGAGATGGTGGGCCTCAGCCGCGACCGCAAGCGGCAGCTGCGGGAGTATTCCAAGGGCATGACCCGGCGGATCGGCGTGGCCCAGGCGCTGATCAACGACCCCGAGCTGGTGATCCTCGACGAGCCGACCAGCGGCCTCGATCCGATCGGCACCCGGGAAATGAAGGACCTGATCATCGACCTCAAGGCCCGGGGCAAGACGGTGATCATGTGCTCCCACCTGCTCGCCGACGTCGAGGACGTCTGCGACCGGATCGCCGTGCTGCATCTCGGCGAGCTCAAGGAACTCGGCCGCGTGGAGGAGCTGCTGCGCGTCACGGGCGTCACGCAGTTCCGGGCCAGCGGCCTGTCGCCGGAGGCGATCGCCGACGTGCGGCGGGCGCTGGAGCGACACGGGGCCGCGGGCGTCGAGGTGGGCAACCCGCGGACCACGCTGGAAGACCTGTTCCTCGAGGTCGTCCGCGACACGCAGGCCCGGCCTGGCCGTCGCGCCCGCCGCGCCGACAGCGGTCGGGCGGAGTGACGCGTCGCCATGGTGCTGGAACAGGACATCCCGAGGTTCGCGGCCTGGATCGGTCCGGCCATCCTCCGCTACCTGGCCTCCGGGGCCGCGGTGGCGGTCATGGCGGCGCTGTTCGCCTGGCTGGCGCAGTCGGTCGCCATCGGACCCCTGGCGGCCGGTGACCGGGTCTATCGCTCCATCCTCGCCGGCCTGGCCGATCTGGCGGCCCCGTCGCCGCGGCGCGTCTGGGCGCTGGCGCGGCTGGCGGTGCAGGAGTCGCTGCGGCGCAACGTGCTCGTGGTGCTCGGGCTGTTCGCCCTGATCCTCACGTTCGCGGGCTGGTTCCTCGATCCGTCGAGCGTCGATCCCGGCCGGCTCTACATCGGCTTCATCCTCGGGGCCACGAGCCTGCTCGTCTGCCTCGTCACGCTGGTGCTGGCCGTCTTCAGCCTGCCCGCGGACATCAAGTCACGGGCGATCCAGACGGTCGTCACGAAGCCGGTGCGAACCAGCGAGATCGTGCTGGGGCGGATGCTCGGGTTCGCCCTGGTGGGCACCTGCCTGCTGGCGGTGATGGGGTTCGCCGGCTGGGCCTTCGTGGTCCGCAGCGTGTCGCACGGGCACGTGGTCGACGCCGACGACGTGTTCGAGGCGGCGACCGGAGGAGGCGGCGAGGGCCGCACCAGTCTCGACCGCGGCCACCGTCACCGGATCGTGCTCGATGCCTCGGGCAACGGGGTCGCCGAGAGCGCCCACGGCCATCGCCATCGCGTCACGGTGAGCGGCACCGATGCCTCGGGCCGCCGGCGCTACGCGGTGGGCCCGCCGCTCGGGATCCTCGAGGCCCGGCGGCCGCTCCGCGGCACGCTGCGGTTCCTCGATCGCGAGGGCCGTCCGGCCCAGAAGGGAATCAGCGTCGGCTCGGAGTGGGCCTACCGGCAGTACATCGAGGGCGGGACGGCGGCGGCTGCGGTCTGGACGTTCGAGGGCGTCACGGCCGCGGAGTTCCCCGAAGGGCTGCCGCTGGAGATGATCATCCGGGTGTTTCGCACCTACAAGGGCGAGATCGAGGCGGGCATCCACGGCACGATCCAGCTCCGCAATCCCGACACCAGCCTCCGCAGCGAAGCCCTGCCGATCGTGGCCCGCGAGCACACGATCGACTCGCTCCTGATCCCGCGGAAGATCAACACCGTGCTCGCCAGCGGCGAGCTGCGGGAAGCGGACCTGTTCACCGATCTCGTGTCGGGCGGCCGGGTGGAAGTCTGGCTCCAGTGCCTCGAGCCGGCCCAGTACTACGGCGTCGCCCAGGCCGACTTCTACCTCCGCGCCGGCGACGGCTCCTTCGCCGCCAACTACGCGAAGAGCTGCCTGGGCATCTGGCTGTCGATGCTCGTGTGCACGGCCCTGGGGGTGATGTTCAGCACCTTCCTGTCGGGGCCCGTGGCCCTGCTCGCGTCGCTGGCCATGCTGCTGGTCGGGCAGTTCCGGGACTTCATCGACCGGCTGTTCAGGAGCCAGATCACGGGTGACTCGTCGATCCTCCCCGGCGGCGGTCCGATCGAGTCGCTCTACCGGATCGTCACGCAGGCCAGCATCACGGTCGACCTCGATCCCACGCCCGCCGTGCAGGCGATGAAGACGATCGACACGCTGCTGCTGGCGCCGGTGCGGCTGGTGGCGGGCCTGTTCCCGTCGCTGTCGACGCTCGGCACCAGCGATTTCGTCGCCGGCGGCTTCGACGTGCCGGCCGACCTGCTGGCCGCCCATGCCGCGGAGGCGTTCGGCTACGTCGCGGCGTTCGTGATCGCGGGAATGTTCTGCCTCAAGGCACGGGAGGTGGCGTCATGAGTGCGTCGTCGCGCGGCACCAGGGAGTCGGGGCAGCAGTCGTGGCTGGGCCTCCGGCCCGGCACGCTGCTCCTCTTGGTCGCGATCGCCGTGCTGCTCGTGCCGCTGTCGGCGCTGAGCCAGCCGGCCGACTCGGTCGGCCCGGGCGGCCTGCTGGCGCGGCTGCGGTCGCGGTTCGGCCTGTCGCAGGCCAATCTCGGCGAGGTCGATCCGACGAGCGAAACGATGCGGTTCGCGACCCTCGGTCTCAAGAACGTGGCCGTCACGCTCCTCTGGGACCGGGCCAACCACTACAAGAAGGTCGAGGACTGGGCCAACCTCTCGGCGACCCTGGAGCAGATGACGAAGCTGCAGCCGAACTTCTACTCGATCTGGGATTTCCAGGCCCACAACCTCTCGTACAACATCTCGGTCGAGTTCGACGACTACCGCGACCGGTATGCCTGGGTCATCAAGGGCATCGAGTTCCTCCGGCAGGGCATCGGCCTCAACACCCGCGAGCCGAGGCTGCTCGGCCGCATGGGCTGGTTCATCGGCAACAAGATCGGCAAGTCGGACGAGAAGACGCAGTACCGACGGCTCTTCAAGGCCGACGACGACTTCCACGACCGTGACGATCCCGAGCGGACGCTTCCCGAGCGCGACAACTGGCTCGTGTCGCGGGAGAAGTATCGGGCCGGCCAGGCGCTCGCCGACGGCGGCGCGCCGCTCCGCACCACACCGCTGATCTTCCACAGCGAGCCGATGATGTCGGCGATCAACTACGCGGTGGCCTTGGCCGGCGACGGCGAGTTCGGGCCCGCGGCCCGCGACGCCTGGCGGCTCGCCAACGACGAACTCGACCGCTTCGCCGAGCGCGACATCCCGACGAGCTGGGGCGTGTCGATCCAGCTGCGGCTGCGGGAGGAGGAGCAGCGGCGGGCGGTCCAGCTGGCCGAGGAGCTGGAGAAGCTGCTCCCGGGCCGATTCGCGGCCCTCCAGCAGTCCTACCGCGACGCCCTGACCGAGGCCCAACGGACGGCGCTCGCCACGCCGCCGCTCGATCGGACCGAGGCGCAGCAGCAGGCGGCGGCCGAGGCGGAGGCGGAACTCGCGGTGACGTGGAAGGAGGTGGCCCGCGGTGCGCCGGCCGAACTCCGCAGCCGGGCCGAGACGCTCGCCCGCGACCACACCGAGGCCGAGGAGCGGGCCACGATGATCGATCGCTATCGCGACATCGTGAACTTCGACGTCTGGCGGGCGACCTGCGAGTCGGAGATCACGGAGCCGGCCCTGCGGGCCCGGGAGCGGACGTGGACGGCCGACCGGGAGTTCGAGGCGGCCCGCCTGCAGTCGGCCAAGAAGGCCTACGAGGAGGCGTTCGCGGCCTGGCGGCAGGTGTTCGACGCCTCCAAGGTGCTCCGGGAGGACGCGATCACGGCCGACGACATGGCGGAGATCGTGGACCGGTACCGCAAGCTGCTCGAGCAGCTCGACGAGCCGTTCCCCAGCCCCTTCGTGCTCCAGGACATGCTCGACCGGGCCCGGCCCGCGTCGTAGCGTCAGACCCGCGACACCAGCAGCTTGTCGATCCGGCGGCCGTCCATGTCGACGACCTCGATCGTCAGGCCCTGCCAGCGGAGCGTGTCGCCGGCGGACGGGATCCGCTCGAGTTCGGCGAGCACGAGCCCCGAGATGGTGGTGTAGTCGCGGGGCGTGGCGTCGAGCCGGATGCCGAACCGCTCCGCGAGGTCGGCCACGCTCGCGCTGCCGTCCACCAGCCACGAGCCGTCGTCCCGCTGCACGAACGTGGTCGCCGTGCCCCGGTGCTCGTCGTGGATCTCGCCGACGAGCTCCTCGAGCAGGTCCTCGAGCGTCACCAGACCCTCGGTTCCGCCGTATTCGTCGAGCACGATGGCGAGCTGGTTGCGCTCCTTCTGGAACAGCTCGAGGAGCCGGTTGAGCGGCATCGTTTCGGGAACGAACACGGCCCGGTGGAGCATCTTGCGGAGCTCGATCGGCCAGCCCATCCAGGTGTGGCGGAGCACGTCCTTGATCGACACGTAGCCGATGATGTGATCGAGGGAGCCCTCGTAGACCGGCAGCCGCGAGTAGCCGGCCATCGCGATCGCACCGAGGATCTCCCCCTGCGGAGTCTCGATGTCGAGCGCGTCGACGTCGATCCGCGGTCGCATGATGTCGCGGACCGTGCGGTCGCCGAGCCGGAGGGCCTCGGTGGCCACGGCCTGCTCGACGGCCTCGAGCACCCCCTCCGCCCGGCCCGCCTCGAGCATGTGGTGGATGTCGTCGACCGACACGCTCGGCTCGGCCTGGGCTCCGGCGCCGAGCATCCGCAGCAGCGCCGAGGTCGCGGCGCCCAGCCCCCAGACCAGCGGCCGGGCGATCCACGCGAGCCGCTGCATCAGCGGGGCGGCGAACCGGGCGAACGATTCCGCCCGGCGGAGCGCGAGCCGCTTCGGCACGAGTTCGCCGATCAGCAGGGTCACGAACGACAGCAGCATCACGAATGCGGTCAGGGCGATGGGCCGGGCCGCGCTGGCGATCGTCGGCGGCGCGTGGTCGGCGATCCAGGTGGTCAGGGTGCTCACCAGCCGATCGCCGCCGTACGCCGCCGCCAGCGTGCCGACGAGCGTGATGCCTACCTGCACCGTGGGCAGGAAGCGGTCGGGGCTGGCGGCGAGCTCGAGGGCCGCCTGGGCGCGGCGATCCCCCTGGTCGGCGAGCGTCCGCAGGCGCCCCTTGCGGCTGGCGACGATCGCCATCTCCGCCCCCGAAAAGAATCCGTTGGCGAGGATCAGCGCGAAAACGATGAGGAGTTCTTGGAGCATGCTGGTGGCTGCGGGCCGTGCGGCCTCAGGACGCTCCCCGATCGATGACGGCGAGATTGTCGCGGTGCACGACCTCGTCGTAGGGCGTCGACCCGAGCACGGCGGCGATCCGCTCGGTCCGCAGGCCGGCGATCCGGCGGACCTCGTCGGCCGCGTAGTTGACGAGCCCGCGGGCGAACACCCGCCGCTCGTCGGTCGCGAGGGCCACCACGTCGCCGACGGTGAACGCCCCCTCCACGCCGCGGACGCCCGCGGCGAGCAGGCTGCGACCGCCGTCGACCACCGCATCGCGGGCGCCCGCATCGACGACGATCGTGCCGCGGGCGTCGGCCGACCAGCCCAGCCAGCGCTTCCACGCGGGCATGGTCTCGGCCCGACCGGTGAACAGGGTGCCCACGAGCTCCCCGCGGCAGATCCGCGCCAGCACGCCGTCGTCGCGGCCGGAGGCGACGATGCAGCTCCCGCCGGCTTCCGTCACCATCCGGGCCGCGGCGATCTTGCTGGCCATGCCCCCCTTGGAGAGGCCGCCGAGGCGGTCGTCCGCGAGCCCCGCGACCGCGGCGTCGATCCGCGGCACGTGGGGCACGATGGCGGCACCGGGCTGGGACGGATGGCGGTCGAAGAGCCCGTCGACGTCGGAGAGCAGCACGAGCAGCGGGGCGCCGAGCAGGGTGGCCACGAGGGCCGCGAGCCGGTCGTTGTCGCCGAAGGACGTCCGCAGCTCCTCGACGCTGACGGTGTCGTTCTCGTTGATCACGGGCACCGCCCCGTAGTCGAGCAGCGTGAGCAGGGTGTTGCGGATGTTCAGGTACCGGGCCCGGTCCTGGAGATCGTCGGCCACGAGCAGCACCTGGCCCACGTGCCGGCCGCGGCCCCGGAGGGCCCGTTCGTAGGCCTCGATCAGGCAGCTCTGCCCGATCGCGGCGACGGCCTGCAGCCGGGCGAGCTCCGTGGGACGCCGGTCGAGGCCGATGCGGCCCATGCCGGCGCCGACGGCCCCCGAGCTCACGAGCACCACCCGCCGGCCGTCGGCGG
>JBIIMU010000118.1:0-7220 GCA_044337845.1 Pirellulales bacterium
GATAGCCGAATCATGCGTGCTCTCCGGGGCGACGCAATCAGAATACCGCGGGCGGGAGCAGGTCCGCATCGCTCACGGGAACGAACTCAGCGAGGGGCTGCCCGGGCCCCGGGAGCCGGCGTATGCCGCCAAGCGCAGCCACGATGGCGAAGCGCCGGCGGCATTCGAGTGAGCGGCGGGCAGGATGCCCGACGCGAACGTCCGGCGACGGGGCCCGGGCAGCCCCGAGCCACGCGAAGGGTCCGCATCGCTCACGCGATTGCGGCTTCCCGGCAACGGATCGGCAGGTCCGCATCGCTCACGCGATCGCGGCTTCCAGGCGCGATCACGTCTCGAAGAGCCGGCGGACGGCGGCCTGCTGGTCGGGCGTGCCCACCACCGTGACCTCGTCGCCCGCCGCGAACCGCTCGTCGGGCCCGGGGTTCGTCACGAGCCGACCGTCGTGGCGAATGCCCACGACCGTCGCGCCGGTCGCCGAGCGGAGCCGCAGCTCGCCGATCGAGCGGCCCACCGCTGGGCTGCCGGGGGGCACGCGACACGCCCGCGGCCGCAGGCCGTTCGGGGCCCGGTGGCGGACCCGCGGCGTCGAGCGGAGGAACCCGTAGCTCTCCAGCCGCATCCGGTCGGCGAGGTCGTCGACGGTGTGCTCGGGCACGTCGTAGACCGACAGCACGCGATCGAAGAGGGCCAGGGCCGTCTCGAACTCGGCGGGAATCACCTCGTCGGCACCGAGCTGCCGCAGCTCGTCGACCTCCGACACATACTCGCTCCGCACGAGGATCCGCACGGCCGGCGCGAGCTCGCGGGCCACCCGCACGCTGCGGCGGGTGCTGGCGGCGTCGGAGATGGCCAGCACGAACGTGCGGGCGCGGGCGATGCCCGCGTGCTCGAGCACGGCGGCCCGGGTGCAGTCGCCGTAGTGGATGTCGAGGCCGAGGGCCCGTTCGCGGCGGACCGTCTCCGGATTGAGCTCGAGCACCACGTGCGGCACGCCGCACTCGGCGAGCGCCGCGGCGAGGTTGCGGCCGTTCAAGCCGAAGCCGGCGATGATCACGTGGTCGGAGAGGGCAAGCGGCTCGTCGGCCGGCGGCGGCTCGGCGAGCAGCCAGCCGCAGAAGCGGGTCTGCGAGAGGCGGTCGAGCCAGCCGGGCAAGACGGCCGCGAGCAGCGGCGTGAGGGCCATGCTGATCACGGCCGCCGCGAGAAACGTCTGGTAGTCGTCGCGGGCGAGCAGGCCCGCCTCGGCCCCCCGCGAGCCGAGCACGAAGGAAAACTCCCCGACCTGCGCGAGCGCCGCGCCGGCGAGCAGGCTCGTCCGCAGCGGATACCCGGCGAGCAGGGCGGGCACGACGGTCATCGCCGCCTTGCCCACCATGATCGCAAGCACGGTGACGGCCACGAGGAGCGCGTGCTCGACCACGAAGCCGATGTCGAGGAGCATGCCGACCGACACGAAGAACAGGCTCGCGAGGGTGTCGCGAAACGGCAGCACCTCCGTGAACGCCTGGTGGCCGTACTCGCTCTCCGAGAGCACCAGGCCCGCGAGGAAGGCGCCCAGCGCCAGCGAGAGCCCCACCTGGGCGGTGACGGCGGCGGTGCCCAGGCAGGCCAGCACGATCGTCATCAGAAACAGCTCGCGATTGCGGAGGCGGACCACCTCGTGGAGGATCCGCGGCACGAGCAGCCGGCCGGCGACGAGCACCGCCACCACGACGGCCATGCCGGCCGCGACCGCGGCGCGCGGATCGGCGAACGGCCCCGGGGCGTGGGCGATCGACCCCGGGCCGGGCTCGGCGGCGGGGGGCGCGAGCCCGGCGGCCTTCGCGAGCAGCGGCACGGCGAGCATCGCGGCCACGACGACGAGGTCCTGGAGCAGGAGCACGGCGACGGCGACCCGGCCGTGGGGCGTGGCCGTCTCGCCGCGGTCGGCCAGGATCTTGAGCACGATCGCCGTGCTCGACATCGCCACGAGCATCCCCGCGAACACCGCCTGCGGCAGCGTGCCGAGATACCACCACGTGGCCGCGGCCACCAGGAGCGTGGTGCCGGCGACCTGCGGCAGGCCGACCCGGGCCATGGTCGGGAGCATCACGAGCAGCCGCGACAGGGAGAACTCGAGGCCCACGGTGAACAACAGCACGACGACGCCGATCTCGGCGAGCACCTCGACGACGTGCAGGTCGGACACGAGCGAGAGGCCGTAGGGCCCCACGAGCACGCCGGCCACGAGCAGGCCGACGACGCTCGGCACGCGGAGCCGGCCGAAGGCGAACACGACCGCCGCCGCGACCGCGAACACGATGACGAGGTCGGTGAGCACCATGGGCGGGGTCGCGGGGCACACGTCGGGGGGTGAACGACGCTCCAAGGTAGGCCGCGACCGCTGCGAAAGCCACGCACAATCCGGCCCGGAACCGTCTTGGGGGCCGACGCCGCATCTGCTACCGTTCCCGCCCCGGAGGCCCTCCCTCATGATCCACCGCATCACCCTCATCGTGCCGCTGGTGTCGCTCGTGGCGTGGACGGCCGTGGTCGCCGTCGCCCAGGACGACGAGCCGGCCCGCCCACGGCCCTGCGAGATGCGGGTCGAGAGCGAACTCTTCGCCGACGCGTCCACCACGCCCATCGCCCGCAGCCTCACGCTCTTTCAGGAGGGCGTGGCCTGGGACTTCCTGGAGCCGATCGCCTCCGGCTCCGCGGCCGCGACCGAGATCGTGCTGCACGACCCCGCCCGGGAGCGGGTGCTGGTGATCGATCCCCAGCGGCATCTCAAGACGCAGGTCGAACTGCTGCGGCTCGAGCGGCTGAGCGTGTCGCTGTCGAAGTGGGCCCGCTCGAGCGAGGACCGGCTGGTCCGCTGGGCCGGCGGCCCCGACTTCTCGACGGGCCTCACCGACGACGGCGATCGGCTCGAGCTCGTCGGCCCGCGCGTGAAATACGCGGTGACCCACGAGCCCGCCCCGAGCCGGGACGCGGCCGAGGCGCATCGCCGCTTCGCCGACACGGCCATCCTGCTCAAGGCGCTGCTGCAGCCCGGCGGCATTCCTCCGTTCCCGCGGCTGGCCATCAACGAGCGGCTCGCCGCTGCCGGTGCGATCCCGGTGGAGGTGAGGCTCGAGATCGATCCCCGCCTGGCCGTGATCGGTGCCCGGCCGGAACGGCTGCGGTGCGTCCACCGCCTGCACCCGCGGCTGCTGACGAGCGACCTGGCCCGGATCGAAGACGCGAAGGGCCACGTGGCCGCCGCGGAGAGCGTGCCGCTCGCCGCCTTCGTGCAGCGCCACCGGCCGGACGATCGGTCGACGGCGGCCACTCCCTGAAGCGGCCCGGGCCGGCAGCGTCGCCGCCCGCACGACCGTCCCGAGCGGAGGAGTCTTCCGCACCGACAAGAAACCCGACCTGATCGGTCGATGTTTCCTGGGTCGCACATCCTGCCCGACCGGTCGACTCGGGCCGCACGGCGGGCTCGCGGATAGGCCGCGGCCAGCCGGTTGACAGGCGTACACCATGTGCGGTATATGGATCCATTCATGTCATTCATTCGGTGAACCAACAGGGACAAGGGAGGTCTCAATGCTGGTACTGTCACGCAAGCAGAACGAACGGATTCGGGTGGGAGACGGGGTGGTGGTCACGGTGGTCCGCGTCAGCGGCGACAAGGTGCGAATCGGGATCGAGGCGCCGCCGAACGTGCGGGTGCTTCGGGACGAACTCGACGACAACGCCGGGCCGGTCGTGATGGCTGACGCGACGGAGCTGCCGATTCCGCGGCTGCTCGGCGTCGCCGGTTGAAAACTCAGGGCGTGCGCCCGCCGGGGCCGTCTGCAGACGGCCCCGGCGGCGGCGTTCCGACGGTATTTTCTCTCAGCGTGTCGGGACGTCAGAATCGGGACATGAGCGATCCCCCGCCGTCCCCGAATCCAGGCGACCCACCGCCGCGGCCGCGTCCCCTGCGCCGCACGGCGGCCGCGGTCGGGATCGTCGCCCTCGGACTGGCGGCCATGGGCCTGGCGGCGGCCCTGCGGGTGCCGGAGGCGTTTCGCGGCCCGCCGTTCGCGAAGCGGGCGGGCGCGGAGGAGGCCGCCCGCCGGTTCGTGTCGGGGCTCTCCGCCCTGCATGCCGCCTTCATCCGCGAGGGTGCCTGGGAGGGAGCGTTCGCCGAAGACGACGTCAACTCATGGCTGGCCACCGACCTGCGGAAGAATCACCGCGACGTCCTCCCAAACCGCGTCACGGACCTGCAGGTCGACTTCCGACCCCGCCAGATCGCCGCCTCTGCGCGGCTCGCGGTGGCCGGCCTGCGGCCTGTCGCCAGCGTGGTGCTCGGGGTCAGGCTGCGGGAGCCGAACCAGCTCGGGGTGACCGTGGAGCAGGCAGCCCTCGGGGCGATCCCGCTGCCCGGCGGTCCGATTCTCGCCGAGGTGCGGCGGCGGTTCGAGCAGCTCGGGATGGTGACGTCGACCCGGCAACTGGACGGCCGCAGTGTGCTTGTGGTCTACATTCCCTCCACGCACGAGTCGGGGGGTCCCAGCCACTGGCTGGAGGCCCTGTCGATCGGCGACGGAAGCCTGGCCGTCGCCGGGCGGACGCTCGTGCACCGCGAGGGTGACGGCCGATGATCGGCCGCGACGCAGACGACCGGAAGGGAATCAGCATGAGGGAATCGGCATGGCACGACTGACGTTTCTCGGGGCGGCGAGCGTGGTGTCGGGGTCGCGACACCTCGTCGAGACCGGCAGCCATCGGATCCTGGTCGACTGCGGCCTCTTCCAGGGGGAGAAGGACCTCCGCGAGCGGAACTGGGCCCCCCTCCCGGTCGCCGCGGAGACGATCGACGCCGTCGTGCTGACGCACGGCCACATCGATCATTCGGGCTACCTGCCGCGGCTCTCCCGTGAGGGCTTCACCGGCCCCGTGATTGCGTCGCCGGCAACCGCCGACCTGCTGGGGATCCTCCTCTACGACTCCGCCAAGATGCAGCTCGAGGATGCGGAATACGCCAATCGCAAGGGCTATTCGAAGCATCATCCGGCCCTGCCCCTCTACGAGGAGCGGGACGTCGACAACGTGCTCCGCCAGGTGCGGCCCGTGGCCCGCGAGGAATGGTTCGACCCGGCGCCGGGATTCCGCTGCCGCTACCACGAGGCCGGCCACATGCTCGGCAGCTCGTTCATCGAGATGGAGGTGGCGGGCGACGCCACGGGTGGCCCGGTGCGGGTGGTGTTCTCCGGCGACGTGGGCCGCTTCGACGCGCCCCTCTACAAGGATCCGGTCTCGCCGCCCGACTGCGACTACCTCGTCTGCGAGAGCACCTACGGCGACCGCGACCACTCGCCGACGCGGCCGCTCGACGAGCTCGAGGAGGTGACCAACGAGGCGATCGCCCGCGGGGGCGTGATGCTCGTCGCCTCGTTCGCGATCGGCCGGGCCCAGCAGCTCGTCTACCTGCTGCGGACGCTGATGGCCGCGGGCCGGCTGCCCGAGATCCCGATCTGGGTCGATTCGCCGATGGCGGTGGACGCGATGGCGGTGTTCAAGAAGCACGCCTACGAACACGACTTCAGCGAGGCCCGCAGCCAGGGGGTGGCCGAGTCGCTCGCCAGCCCGTTCGTGCGGATGGCCCGCACGGCCGACGAGTCGAAGGCCATCAACGGCCACCGCGGGGCCGGGATCGTGATCGCCTCGAGCGGCATGATGAACGGCGGCCGGATCCTCCATCACCTCGCCCGCCGCCTCCCCGACCCGAAGACGACGGTGCTCGTGGCGGGCTACCAGGCGAAGGGCACGCGCGGCCGGAGCCTGATCGACGGCGCCGAGTTCCTCCGCATCCACGGCCGCGACGTGCCGGTGCGGGCCGCCATCCGCAAGGTGGACGCCCTCTCCGGGCACGCCGACCGACGGGAACTCGACCGCTGGCTCGGCTCGATGAAGCCGCCGCGGCGCACGTTCCTCGTGCACGGCGAACCTCCGGCGGCCCGGGGGCTCGCCGAGTTTCTCAGGGCCGGGCGGCAGTGGAACGTCCACGTGCCGACCATCGGCGAGACCGCCATCCTCGAAGGCTGAACCCCAGGAGCCCGCTCCATGGCCAAGAAACCCACCGGCATACCCACCCGGCCCGCGAAGGCCTGCAGCATCCTCCCCGACACCGTCCGCGGCGACGACGTGGCGCTCGTCGCCGAGAACATGGAGCGGATTCTCAACTCGCCGAGCTATTCGCTCGCCCAGGACGACCCGGCGCTGCTCACCCGCGAGGAGATGCGGGGCGTGCGGATGCTGCTGGAACTCGGCAAGCCCGAGATCGCCCTCCAGGCCGACAACATCAAGTCCACCGTGATCGTGTTCGGCGGCACGCAGATCGTCGATCGCCCGGCCGCCGAGCGGCGGCTCTCCGAAGCCCGCCGCGCCGTGGAGGCCGCGCCGGCAGACCGCCAGCCGGCCCGCGAGGTCGAGCGGGCCGAGAAGCTGCTCGCGATGTGCCGCTACTACGACGACGCCCGCACGTTCGCCCGGCTCGTCTCGATCGACAACCAGTGCGAGGACGAGCGGGACTTCGTCGTCATCACCGGCGGCGGGCCGGGGATCATGGAGGCGGCCAACCGCGGCGCCTTCGACGTGGGCTGCAAGTCGATCGGACTCAACATCAAGCTGCCGGCCGAGCAGCAGCCGAATCCGTTCATCACGCCGGAGCTCTGCTTCCAGTTCAAGTACTTCGCCCTGCGGAAGTTCCACTTCATCCTCCGCGCGGCGGCGGTGGTGCTCTTCCCGGGCGGCTTCGGCACCCTCGACGAGATGTTCGAGACGCTCACGCTGCGGCAGACGCACCGCATGCAGCCGGTGCCGATCATCCTCTACGGCCGCGACTACTGGTCGAAGGTGCTCGACTTCCAGTACCTGGCCGATTCGGGCGTGATCGCCGACCACCACCTCGACCTGTTCACCTACGCCGAGACCCCCGAGGACGCCTGGCAGCAGATCCTCGACTTCCACGCCCGCACCGGCGGCGCGTCGGCCTGACGGCCCGCGGGGGTCAGGCGGACGGCAGGCGGATCGTGAAGCAGGTGCCGCGGCCGGGCTCGCTCTCCACCGTGACGCTGCCGAGGTGGGCCTGCACGATGTGCTTGACGATCGACAGGCCCAGCCCCGTGCCGCCGAGGCCCCGGCTGCGGGCCTTGTCGACGCGGTAGAACCGCTCGAAGAGCCGGGGTAGATGCTCGGCCGAG
>JBIIMU010000100.1:0-7781 GCA_044337845.1 Pirellulales bacterium
TCACCACGGCGGGCCCGCTCGTCCTGGGCCCCTATGCCCAGCCGATCACCGTCACCGGCGCCACGACCGTCGATGGCGACATCACGATCACGGCCCCCGACGTGGTGATCACCGATCCCGTGATCGCCGGTGGGGTGGGCCGCTCGATCACCGTCACGGCCACGAACGGCGGCATCGGCGTGCAGTCGAAGGGCCTCCTGCAGACCACCGGCGGCCCGGTCTCGCTCTCGGCCACCGGGGCGATCACGGCGACCAACGCGGCCGGCGTGACCACGGTCACCGGCTCGGAGCTCGCGCTCTCGAGCGGGGGTGCCGTCACCCTGTCGACCGCCGCACCCACGCTGGGCACCGCCGTGGCCGCCGGGCCGCTCACGCTCGCGGCTCGGGGCGCGGTCGCGCAGAAGCCCGGAGCGATCGTGCAGGCCACCACCCTCGACATCACCGGCGCGGATGGGGCGATCACGCTGGCGAACGCCGGCAACGACGTGGGCACGCTCGCCGTGCGTAACGGCGGCGGCGCCTTCTCCTACCGCGATCTCAACGGGCTCCAGCTCGACACCATCGTGGCCGGGCCGGTGACCCTCGACGTCGGCGCGCCGGTCGTGGCGGGCCCGGCGCTGTCGCAGACGCCCACCGGATCGATCACGGCGACGTCGCTCGCCATCACCTCGTCGGCCCGGGGCGTGCAACTCCCGAACTCGGGCAACGACGTCGATTCGCTGTTCGTCAGCAATCCGGGCCGCGTGGTGATGTTCACCGACCGGGACGACCTCTCGATCACGGGCCTGACGGCGGGCAACACCACGCTCGCGGTGGGGGGCAACCTCACGCAGACCGCCGCGATCACGGCCGCCCGGCTCACGATCACCGCCAGCGGCGGTGACGTCTCCCTGCCGCTGGCCGGCAACGACGTGGACACGCTCGTGGCCACCAATCCGGGCCGGGGGCTCAGCTTCACCGACCTGGACGACCTGGCGGTCGGCGGGCTGACTGGGGGCGCCATCCGACTCACCGTCGGCGGCAACCTGACGCAGACGGCGCCGATCACCGGCAGTTCGCTGGCCATCACCGCCTCCGCGGGCACGGTGACGCTGCCGAACGGCGGCAACAACGTGGCCTCCGCCACGATCGCCAACGGCAACCGCACCGTGAACTACGTCAACGCCGGGCCGCTCGCGCTCGGCGGGCTCACCATGGGCACGGCCAACCTCGTGGTCGGCGGCAACCTCACGCAGACGGGACCGATCGTCGGCAGCACGCTCGGGATCACGTCGCTCGCCGGCACGATCGATCTGCCGAACGCCGCGAACAACCTCGACGGCCTGGCGATCAGCAACGGCGGACGGCTGGTGTCCTACAACGACAGCAACAACGTCGCCATCACCACGGCCGGCACGCTCTCCGTGGGCACGGTGCGGGCCGCCGGACTGATGACGATCACCACGACCAACGGCGGCAGCGTGGACGTGGGCCCGCAGGCCAATGGACTGCTCCAGGCGGGCAGCACGCTCGATCTCCGCGGCGTGCCGGGCACGATCGGGATCCGCAACGGCGGCCGGATCGTGGGCAACCCGACGCTCCTGCCGGCCGGCAAGGGCATCCAGGTGGGCGGTGCGATCACGAATCCGGCGGATCTCAACGCCGCCGTCGCCACGATCAACTCGCTGCCGATCATCCCCGGTGCGAACTACGAGATCCTCGTGGCGGCCAGCATGACGCTGACGCAGCAGCTCTCCATGAGCCGCCCGGTGACCCTCCGCGGCACGTCGCAGAGCATCGTGCTGTCGGGCAGCCCGAGCGTGGTCAACGGGCTTCTGCTCGACTCAGGGGCCAGCGGCAGTTCGGTCCGCGACCTCGCCTTCAGCTCCTTCAGCGGCGATGCCATCCGGCTGACCTCGGCGGCGAGCACGTCGATCACGGGCATCCGGGTGAGCAACTCGGGCAACGGCCTGGCGATCACCGGCACGAGCGCCAACGTGGTGGTCCAGGGCAACACCTTCGACCGCAACCAGACGGGCGTGTCGCTGGTGTCCGCGACCGGGGCGCTCATCGGGGGCATGAACCCGGGACAGGGCAACGTCATCTCCAGCGCCGTGCGGCAGGGGGTGTTTGCGTCCGGGTTCTGCAACGGCTCGCAGGTCGTGAAGAACTCCTTCCCCGGCACGGCCACGCCCTACAACGTGTCGGCCTCGCGGAACCTCACGATCATCAACTGAGCCGCGACGGCGGGCCCTGCGCCGCTCAGCCCGCGTGCTCGACGACGTCGGCTCCGCCGCCGTTGCCTGAGCGGGCGAACCGGATGTCGAGCGTTCGCAGGTAGCTGTGCAGGCCGGCATCCTGGATCGGGAGGATGTGGGCCGGGTGCCCCGACTCGTTGTGGTGCGAGTGCCAGAGGCCCGGCGGCGTGACGAACACCGAGTGGGGATGCCAGTCAAACCGCTGGCCGTCGGCCACGCGGCCGTCCCTGTCGAGGGCCCTGCCCACCATCGTGTAGCAGCCCGGCTTGCAGTCCACCACGAGGTCGACCGCGACCGACTGGTGGCGGTGCGGAGCCTGCACGGCGGCCACCGGCAAGAGGCCGAACATCGCCCACATCACGTGCGTGATCGTCATCGTCTGTGGAAACAGCCGGTTCCCCAGGAGCACGCTCAGCCGATTGGCCGACGCGCTCGAGGGATCGTGGACCACCGCGTCGAGCGCCTGGAGGATCGCCGTCCGCCGGTAGACGGTCGGCGAAAACCGCGGCTGCCGCGGCGCCGCGCCGAGGTAGCGGAGCAGCGGCTCGTCGTGAACCCAGTAGAGCGCTGCATCCTCGTCGGCGTCGTGGACGGCCGGCCCTCCGGCGGGCAGCGTGAACAGGTCGCCGGCGTGCCACGAAAACTCCGTGCCCTCGGCGAGCCGCGTGGTGCCGCCGCCCCGCATCACGAAGAACAGGTGCGTGGTCGCGGCCGCCTCGGTGGCGATCGCCTCGCTCGGCCGCACGTGCACGAAGTTGGCGCACAGCCCGGGCGTGGTCGCCGGGCCGACCACGCCGAGGGAGGCGCTCGAGTCGAGCGGCAGGATCCGCGTCACGCCCTGCTCGTGCAGCTCCGCCCCCCACCGCGCCCCCGGCACCCCGCCGAGCGTGCCGTCGGCGATCGGGTTGGCGGCGTAGCGGTAGTCGTGAAACCGTGCCGACTCGGTGAGCAGGTCCTCGGGCGACGCGGCCATGGATCACTCTCGGGAAGGATGGTGAGGGAGAGCCCGTCGTTACTTCAGGTCGGCGGGCTTCACGCCCGTCCGAAACCCGTTGTTCTTGAAGGGCGAGGGCTCGAACGCGCCCACGATCGCCACGTCGGCCTTCTCAGGAATCCGGCCCTCGAGGCCGGCCGCCCAGTAGCACGCGTTCACCAGAAGCCGCCGAAACCCTTCCGCCAGGAGATCCTGCGAAGCGCCCATCGTGGTCGTGAACACCCGCCCCGACGGCCCGCCGTCGATGGAGTAGGTCTTCGTCCAGGCGATCGGCATCAGCGGGTCGTTCTTCGGGCCCTCCACCGGAGACGTGTCGGGGGTGAGGCCCGCGAGCACCTGCCCGAGGAGCAGGGGCTGCGAGTCGCCCGGCAGCGGCAGCCGCACCCCGTAGACGTCGGTCGGGCCGAACACGTCGCCGTCGGCGATGCCCCGCAGGATCGGATGGCCGGCGGCCCCCGGAGCGAGGAGCCCCTTCGTGCCCTCCGTGCCGTGCTTGCCGTGGTGGTTGATCCAGGTCTCGCCGAGCACCTGCCGACCGAATCCCTCCTTGAAGGCCTCGTCGCCGTTTCGCCAGTGGTAGCGCTTGAACGTGCCCCCCTGGGGATAGTCGAAGCCGTGGGTGGCCGTCCGCAGCCCGATCACCGGCTTGCCGCGGCGGAGGTAGGCATCGACCTCCCGCATCTGCTCGTCGGGCAGCGTGCGGAACCGGGTGGCGATCACCATCACGTCGGCGTCGCGGAGCGCCTCGAGGCCCGGCAGGTTCTTCCGCTCGTTGGGATCGATCTCGCCGGTGTCCGGATCGATCGCATACACGACGCGGCAGGCGAAGCCGTGCCGCGTCGCGAGGATCTTCGCGAGCTGGGTGAGCGCCTCCTCGCTGCGATACTCCTCGTCGCCGCTGACGAGCACCACCCGCTTGCCCGCGCCGGGGCCGTCGCCGCCGGGAAGGTCGAGCCACGGGTCGGCTCCGCGGGCCGCCGAGGCGACGGACAGCGCCAGGGCGACGATCGTCAACAGCACCGACGCACACGACCGCGGCATGGACAAGCTCCCAGGGGACGAGCAGACATCCTACTCAGGCGAGGATTCCGTTGACCACGTGGCCGTGCACGTCGGTGAGCCGGAAGTCACGGCCCTGGTGGCGGTAGGTGAGCCGTTCGTGGTCGAGGCCGAGGCAGTGCAGGATCGTGGCCTGCAGGTCGTGCACGTGGACCTCGTCGCGGGCGACGTGGAAGCCGAGCTCGTCGGTCGCCCCGTAGGTGACACCTCCGCGGATGCCCCCGCCGGCCAGCCACATCGTGAACGCGTTGGGGTGATGATCCCGGCCCTTCGACCGGCCGAGCACGGCGCTGGCCTCCACCATCGGCGTGCGGCCGAACTCGCCTCCCCAGACCACGAGCGTGCTGTCGAGCAGCCCCCGCCGCTTGAGGTCGGCCACGAGCGCCGCGCTGGCCCGGTCGGTGGCCGCGCAGTTCTTCTTGAGGTTGCCCGCCACGTCGGAGTGGGCGTCCCAGCCCTCGTGGTAGATGGTCACGAACCGCACGCCCCGCTCCACGAGCCGCCGGGCCACCAGGCACGCCCGGGCGAAGCTCGCCTCGGCCGGCGTGCAGCCGTAGAGGGCGAGGGTCTCAGCCGTCTCGTCGGCGAGGTTCATCAGCTCCGGCGCCGACGTCTGCAGCCGGTGGGCCATCTCGTAGCTGGCGATCCGCGTCGCGATCTCGGGGTCGCCATCGAGGGCGAGCCGCCGGCGGTTGAGCGCCGACACCACGCCGAGCGTGTCGGCCGCGAGGCGGGGGTCGGCGCCCGCGGGCGACTCGACGTTGAGGATCGGGGCCCCCTTGGTGCGGAACCGCGTGCCGGTGAACACGCTCGGCAGGAACCCGCTCGACCAGCAGGCGCTGCCCCCGCTGATCCCCGAGCCCGTGCTCATGACCACGAACGCCGGGAGGTCGCGGCTCTCGCTGCCGAGGCCGTAGGTCGCCCACGACCCGATGCTCGGCCGGCCCGGCTGCGCGAAGCCGCAGTTCATGAAGATCTGCGCCGGCGCGTGGTTGAACTGGTCGGTCCGGCAGCTCTTCACGATCGCGATGTCGTCCACCACCGTCGCCAGGTGCGGGAGCATCTCCGAGAGCTCCGCGCCGCTCTGGCCGTGCCGGGCGAAGCGGTACTGCGGCCCGAGCACCGCGGCGTCGGGCCGGATGAAGGCGTAGCGCTGGCCGCCGATCACCTCCGGCGGCAGCGGCTTGCCCTCGATCGCCGCGAGCTGCGGCTTGTGGTCGAAGAGGTCGAGCTGGCTCGGGGCCCCGGCCATGAAGAGCTGGATCACCGCCCGGGCCCTGCCCGGATAATGCCCCGGCCGGGGATCGAGCGGCCCGCGGACCGCCGCCGCGGCCGCCGCCCGGCCGCCGACCGCGTCGGCGAGCAGCCCGGCCAGGGCGATCTTGCCGACCCCGATCCCGCAGTCGCGGAAGAAGTGCCGCCGGGTCACGTCGAGCAGCGGGTGCGTGGGTTCGCTCATCGCTTCACGATCGCCTCGTCGAGGTTCATGGCGGCCCGGGCCACGAGCATCCAGGCGGCCCGGTCGGCGACGCCGGCGCGGTCATCGCCGACGAGCTTTGCCGCGTCGAGCTCTCCGGCCTCGAGCCGCCGCCGGCAGGTGTCGAGAAACGCGGCGAGCGCCCCGCGCTCCTCCGCATCGAAGGGCCGCGCCAGGAGCCGCCGGCCGAGGTCGGCGAGCCGGGCGTCGTCGTCGGGCCCCGCCCGCATCACGGCCTCCCCGAGCGCCCGCGCCACCTCCACGAACATCGGGTCGTTGAGGAGCGTGAGCGCCTGGAGCGGCGAGTTGGAGACGTCGCGGCGGGCCACGCACGACTCGCCGGTGGGGCCGTCGAACGTGAGCGTCATCGCGAAGGGGGCCGTCCGCTTCTGGAAGGTGTAGATGCTCCGCCGGTGGCGATCGGCGCCCGTGCTCGCGGGCCATTTCGGGTTGCCATACGCCACCTCCGTCACACCCTCGGGCTGCGGCGGCCGCACCCCGGGGCCTTCCATCTTCGTCGAGAGGATGCCCGCCGCGGCGAGCATCGAGTCGCGGATCACCTCCGCCTCGAGCCGCACCCGCGGGCCCCGGGCGAGCAGCACGTTGGCCGGATCGCGGGCGACGAGATCGGCCGCGGCGACCGACGCCTGGCGGTAGGTGGCGCTGGTCACGATCAGCCGGTGGAGACGCTTCATCGACCAGTCGAGATCGTCGGAGAACGTCACCGCCAGCCAGTCGAGCAGCTCCGGGTGGCTCGGCGGCTCGCTCTGGTGGCCGAAGTCCTCGAGCGTGGCCACGAGCCCGCGGCCGAAGAAGCCCTGCCAGTGGCGGTTCACGGTGACGCGGGCGGTGAGCGGGTTGTCGGCGGAGACGAGCCACTTTGCCAGGGCGAGGCGGTCGGCCGGCACGCCCGCCGGGAGGCTCGGGAGGAAGGCCGGCACCGCGGGGAAGACCTCCTCGAGCGGCTGCGTGAACTCGCCGCGGTGGCGGCGGTGCGTCACGCGGCGGTGCTCAGGCGGCCGCTCCCGGAGCACGAGGGTCGTGGCCCCGGCGCGGAGGGTAGCTTCGAGGCGGCGGATCTCCTTGATGGAGTCGGCCACCTCCGGCGTCAGCTCGAAGAAGCGCCTCCAGACCAGGTCGTGCTCCGCGCTCGTGCGGCCGGCCCGCGGCTTCGCCAGGATCGCCTCGACGGCGGCGGTGTGCCCGCCCGCCTCGGCGGCGCTCTGATCCGACACCGACAGCCTGAAACAGCCGACGGCGCAGGCGTAGTGCCGCTCGCTCCGCAGCGTGACGGTGAGCGGCGTGCCCGGCGCCACCGCCTCGGCGAGCACGTAGACCGCCGCCTCGGCCCGTCCCTGCCGTCCGTCGATGCCCCAGCCGCTCGACATGTCGCCGTCGATGGTCTTGGCGGCCGAGCTCCCATCCCTGCTGCTCGACGGCTTGCCCGCGAACGACTCGGTGGCCTTCGCCACGGCGATCCGCCGGCCCCCCGCCGTCACCTCGAACTCCGACAGGAAGAAGTCGCCCTTCGACCCCTCGTACCAGATCATGCCGGGGCCGTGCTCGGGCAGGCTCTCGTCGGGCAGCACCTCGAGCCGGATCGCCCGCGTCTCCGAGGCGGCAGGCGGCAGGGTGACCTCGTACACGGTGCTCTTGGCAAGGTCGCCTCCGGCGAGCACGGATCCGTCGTCCCGCACCGTCACAAGCGGCAGGCTCGAGGTGACCGCCTCGGGCTTCGCCACCCGCCACGCCACCGCCCGCCGCGCGGCCTCCGCCTCCCAGGCGTCGAAGGCCGCCGCGAACTCCGGCCGCCGCGCGAGGATCGCGGCCCAGGCCTCGTCGATTCCGCGCCGGGTCTCGGCTGCCCGACGGTCGCGGTCCGCCGACGGAATCGTCCACTCGGGCTCGTCGGCGTTGTCGAGCAGCGCCATCAGCGCGAAGTAGTCGGTGTGCGTGAGCGGATCGAACTTGTGGGTGTGGCACTGGGCGCACGCCGTCGTCAGGCCGAGCCACG
>JBIIMU010000101.1:0-7761 GCA_044337845.1 Pirellulales bacterium
TGCTCGATCTCCGCGGAAGTCAGGAGCGTGTCGGGAAAGTGCAGGCCGAACGACTCAACGCACACGTGCTCGAACCGAAACGAAATCATCAAGTGCTCCTTCACGACACCGGTGACCGCTCCCGCGGGGCTCGTTGCCCGCGTGGGACACCGGCCGGACGCTGGCCGCGTCCGGACCGAAACCGACCGATCCCGACCCTCGCCACGATAATCGATCGGGACGCCGTTTCGCAGCCACGGGCGTTTCGCGGGCGGAATCGCCGCCGCCGCGGCCGCCCGAACGCCGCCGTCGGCCTCAGGGCCGCAGCACGCCGGCCCACAGGGCGTCGGACACGAGCAGCCCCTCACGGGTGAGCCGGAGCCGGACGCCGTCGTCGACGGCCAGCCCGCGGTCGATCCATCCGGCCAGCGACGGGCCCGCGAGCGTGTCGATGTCGAACCCGCTCGCCGCCCGAAACGCGGCCCGCCCGACCCCCTCCCGGCGGCGGAGGCCCACGACGAGCCGCTCCCGGGCCGCCTCCTCGGCGGTCATGGCGTCCACGTCGCCCGTGGCGTCGACGCCGGCGAGCACCCGGCTCATCCAGGTGGTCGTGGACCGGTGATTCGTGAGCCGCGTGCGGCCGTCGAACCGCGCCGCGCCGGGGCCAAACGCCTCCCACGGCCGGCAGTCCCAGTAGGCCTCGTTGTGCCGGCACCGCCCGCCGGGCCGCGCGAAGTTCGAGACCTCGTAGTGCTCGAAGCCGGCGGCCTCGAGCCGGTCGATCGCCGCCTCGAACATCGCCCGTTCGAGCGACTCCTCGACCGGCTGCACGAGTCCCTTCGTCCGCTGCGTCTCGAAGGCGGTTCCCTTCTCCCAGGTGAGGCAGTAGACCGAGACGTGATCGACGCCGAGGCCGATCGCCGCCTCGAGATCGGCCTCCACGGCGGCGAGCGACTGGCCCGGGGCGGCGGTCATCACGTCGAGGCTCACGGCGAAGCCGGCAGCGAGCAGCCACGCGGCGGCGCGGCGGACGTCGTCGGGGGCGTGGTCGCGATCGAGCGTGCGGAGCGTGGCGGCGTCGAGCGACTGGCCTCCGAGGCTCACCCGGGTGACGCCGGCCGTCCGCAGCGCGGCCACGAGTTCGGGGGTCACGTCGAGCGGATTGGCCTCGACGGTCACCTCCGCCCCCGCCTCGATCCGCAGCCGAGCCCCGAGCGTGTCGAACAGCCGCCCGAGCCCCGCGGGCCCGAGGTGCGAGGGCGTGCCGCCGCCGAGGTAGAGCGTGTCGATGGCGATCGGCTCGGCCACCCGCTCGAGTTCCCGGCCGATGGCCGCGAGGTAGCGGTCGATCAGGTCGTCGCGGCCGGCCACGAGCGTGAAGTCGCAGTAGCCGCACCGGTGCCGGCAGAAGGGCACGTGCACGTAGGCATGTCGCGGCGGTATGGGATTCATGCCAACTCGAAGAGGCGGTGCCAACCGCTCAGAGCCAGATGTTCAGCCGGCCGTCGAGCATGTCGGGAATCTTCTTGGCGAGGATCCGGCGGATGCGGTCGTCGGTGTACCGCGTCGAGAAGTGCGTGGCGATCACCAGCTCGTTGCGAAACCGCTCGCGGCGGGCGAGCAGGTCGTCGAGGTGCATGTGGCCGAACTTGTGGATCTTCTCCTTGCGGTGCGAGTGGGCCACGAACGTCAGCTCCGTGATCAGCACCATCGCCTCGAACATCGCCGGGCACCGGTCGAGGCCCTCGGGCGAGCTGTCGCCGAGATAGGCCACCAGCGGCGCGCGGATCTCGTGGGTCACGTCCACGCCCGAGAGCCTGAGATCCCGGATCTTGTCGCCCGGCAGACCCTGGTACTCGTGCTTGAGCTTGCGACGGCGATCCCAGACCACGTAGCCGACGCTCGGGATCGTGTGGCACGTGGACGAGACCGTGACCACGTGCTCCCGCGAGAGCTCGATCTCGTCGCCCGGCCGCGCCGGCAGGAGCTGGCAGGGGAGCCGGCCCCGGTCGAGACGGCTGACCGCCTTGAGGAGCCGCTCGATCGGCTCGATCGCCGACTCGGGGAGGTAGATCGTGGGCGGCTCCATCTTCATCATCCGCCGCCGGGCCACGTACACCGGCAGCGCCGCGATGTGGTCGAGGTGCGTGTGCGTCACGAACCAGGTGGCGGTGGCCATGAAGCCCCACGGCTGCGAGCCGAGGTCGAAGCCGAGCTTGAGCTCCGGAATCCGCCAGCAGCTCTGCACGGCCGCCCGCGAGTAGCCCTCGACGGTGAGCCCCTTGTGGACGAGCGTGCGATACGGTGAGTTGTCGATCATGCGGCGGGGGTCGGCGTGGCGGCGGCCGCTCGGGGCGGGGCGGGCTCGAGCCAGATCTCGTCGAAGAGCTGCTCCTGGCGCGTCGAGAGCCTGCCGCGGCGCACGAGCTCCAGCGCCGCGAGGAAGATGCCGACGATCCGAGACCGCGGCATATCGTCGTCGAACAGGCTCGTGAATGCCACCCTCCCCTGCTCCGCCACGAGTGTCTCGATCCGGGCGGCGTGCGTCTCGATCGGCGTGTCGTCGTGGACGATCTGCCGCGGTCGCCGCTTCTCCCGCTTGGCCATCACGCGGGTCATGGCCCCCACGAGGTCCCAGACATGGGCGTCGGCGATCGCCACCTCCGCCGCTGCCGGCCGCCCGGCGGGCTGCTCGGCCACCTGGCGGGCGAACCGCAGCTCCCACTGGCGGGCGCGGTCCTCGAGCATCGTGGCGGCGTCGCGATACTGCTTGTATTCGAGGAGCCGCCGCACGAGGTCCTCGCGAACGAGCTCCACCGGCTCCTCGGTCTCCTCCGGACGCGGCACCAGCGCCCGCGCCTTGATCTCGAGCAGCACGCTCGCCAGATCGACGAACTCGCCCACCTGGTCGATCGCCAGGTCCTCGAGCACGTCGAGATAGGCGACGAACTCGGCGGCGATCGCCGCGATCGGCACCTCGGTGACGTCCACCTCGTGCTTCTTGACGAGGTAGAGCAGCAGGTCGAGCGGCCCCGAGAACACGTCGATCGCGACCTTGAACTCCACGACCACCTCGCCGCCTGGCTGCCCGAAGGATCCGCGCCGCGATCCGGGGCGGGTGCCGGCAATCATAGGGAACCCGCGGGCTCCGCTGAACGCCGGATTCGCGGGTAGACTCGGCCGCATGGACAACGATCGGCTCTGGGCCCCCTGGCGACTCGGCTACGTGCAGCATGGCGCCGCCGCCGCCGCGTCCCTGCCCGACGACCTCGCCTGGCGGGCGGGTGCCGACCGCGACTGCTTCCTCTGCCGGGCCGCGGCCGTCGATCGCGGGCGGTTTCGGGATCTGGGCGTGCTGGAGCGGACGCCGCTGTCGCTCGTGATCACCAACCGCTATCCCTATGCGAACGGACACCTCCTCGTGGCCCCGCTCGACCATCGGGCCGACCTCGCCGACCTCGCCGACGACGGGCTGCTCGATCTCCAGCGGCGGATCGTGGCCTGGTGCGGGCGGATGACGCGGTCGATGCAGGCGCACGGCTTCAACGTGGGGCTGAACCTCGGTGCGGTCGCGGGAGCGGGCGTGCCCGGCCATCTCCACTGGCACGTGGTGCCGCGGTGGCCGGGAGACGTCAACTTCATGCCGGCGATCGCCGGCGTGCGGGTGCTGCCGCAGTCGCTCGACGCGCTCTGGGAGCAGCTCACCCGGGCCGCCGCGGAGGACGCGGAGTGAGCGCCGCCGATCCCGGCTGGAGCCAGCCCGACTGGCGCACCCGCGAGAGCCTGCTCCTCGCCCCCTGGGCCATGCATGCGGTCGATTCCGCCGGCCGCGTCCATCCCGAGCCCCCGCACCAGTTCCGCAGCCCCTACCAGCGCGACCGCGACCGGATCGTGCACTCGGCGGCCTTCCGCCGGCTGGCCCACAAGACGCAGGTGTTCACCGGCTACCACGGCGACTACCACCGCAGCCGGCTCACGCACACGCTCGAGGTGACGAGCATCGCCCGCACGCTGGCCCGGGCGCTGTGCCTCAACGAGGACCTCGTCGAGACGCTCGCCCTCGGCCACGACATCGGCCACCCGCCGCTCGGCCATGCCGGCGAGGACACGCTCGCGGAGCTCCTCCGCGACGACGGCGGCTTCAACCACAACGCCCAGGCGCTGCGGATCATGGAGCTGCTCGAGACCCGCTACCCGAGCTTCCCGGGTCTCAACCTCTCGCGGGAGGTGCTCGACGCCCAGGCGACGCGGAAGAAGGACGGCACCGCGCCGGCACCGGTCCTGGAGGCGCAGGTGGTGGATGCCGCCGACTCGATCGCCTACGACACGCACGACGCCGACGACGCCATCGAGCTCGGCCTGGTGACGCTCGACGAGCTCCGCGAGCTGCCGCTGGTGGCCGACGCCGCCGCCCGGGTGGCGAAGCGGCACGGCCCGCTCGCCGGCATCGAGGCCCGCCGGGCCGTGCTCCACGAGCTGGTCGATTTCCAGGTGGCCGAGCTGATCCACGAGACGCGATCGACGATCGATGCGCTCGGGATCGACTCCGCGGCCCGGGTCCGGCAGGTGCACCGCGGCGGCGACGGCCGGCCCGGCCGCCGCATCGTGGCCCACGCACCGGCCATCGCCGCCGGGAAGCGCGAGCTCGAGCGGTTCCTGTTCGAGCGGGTGTACCGCAGCCCGCGGGTGCTCGCGATCCGGGTGCCCGCCCAGCAGAAGCTGACGGAGCTCTTCACCTGGTATGCCGCCCATCCGGAGGCGCTGCCCGCGGGCTTCCGGCAGCGGGCGGAGTCGTGCGGCCTGCGGCGGAGCGTGGCCGACTACATCGCGGGCATGACCGACCGGTTCCTGGAGTTCGACCATCGCCGGCGGATCGCGGCCCCGTGAGCCGGCCGCCGATGGGCCCGATCGGCCGCCGATGGTAGAATCGAGCGTGGTCTTCCCTGCACCTCGTCCCGCGAATCGGCCATGGCCCTGCTCGTCCTCCGCGCGCTGTTCGTGATGGTGTCGGTGGGCATCGCGGTGCTGATCTTTCGGTCGCAGGTGGCAGAGGCGTCGTCGGCCTGGGAACCCTGGGCCGTGCTCGTCGGCATGGTGTCGCTCACCCTGGCGGTGATCGGGATCGACACCTCGATCCGCCACAAGGACCTCACGGTGATCACCGCGGTCTACTTCGGCCTCGTGATCGGCGCCTTCCTGACCTACGTCTCGATGCTCGCGCTCACGCCGATCCTGCCGATCGATCCCAACAGCTCGTTCCGCACCTGGCTGCCGCTGATCCTCGGCAGCATCCTCTGCTACATCTGCACGAGCCTCCTGCTGCAGACCCGCGACGAGTTCCGCTTCATCCTCCCCTACGTGGAGTTCGCCCGCGACGTCCGCGGCCTGCGGCCCAACGTGCTCGACACCACCGCGATCGTCGACGGCCGGATCGCCGACCTCGCCGAGGCCGGCGTGTTCGAGAGCCGCTTCGTGGTGCCGTCGTTCGTGCTCGACGACCTGCAGACGTCGGCGGAGTCGTCCGACCGCCAGCGGCGGACCCGCGGCCGCCGCGGCCTCGACGTGCTGGCGCGGCTCCGCGCCAACGAGGCGATCGACATCGACGTGATCTCCCCGCGGGAGGAGTCGCACGACGACGTGTCGCTCGAGACCCGCGTGATCGACCTGGCCCGCGAGCTCGGCGGCCGCGTGATCACCATCGACGCGAGCGCCGCGAAGCTCGCCGGCGTCCGCTCCGTGCCCGCGATCAACGTCAACGACGTGGCCGTCGCGCTCAAGCCCACCTTCGTGCCCGGTGACGCCCTGAGCGTGCGGCTCGTGAAGCAGGGGGAGGAGCCGGACCAGGGCATCGGCTACCTCGAGGACGGGACGATGGTGGTGGTCGAGAACGGCCGCGACCGGATCGGCAGCACGGTCCGGGCCAGCGTGACGAGCACGCTGCAGACCTCGGCCGGCCGGCTCGTGTTCGCCCGCCCGGCGTAGCGGGCCGCCGCGGCGCCCCGGCCGCCGTCATCGCGCCGCCGGCAGCGCCCGCGTGGCGCCGGTCGTGATCCCGCCGTCCACGAGCAGCGTCTGGCCGGTCACGTAGCCGCTCGCGTCGGAGGCCAGGAATACGATCGCCCCGTCGAGGTCGTCGGGGCGTCCGGGCCGCCGCAGGGGAATCCGGTCGACGAGGTAGGCGAGCCAGGCCTCGTCGCGGTAGAGCACGTCGTTCTGTGCCGTGCGGAACCAGCCGGGGGCCAGGCAGTTGACCGTGATGCCGTGCGGTCCGAACTCGTCGGCCAGGCTCATCGTCAGCTGCTTCACGCCGCCCCGGCTGGCCGTGTAGGGAGCGAGGCCCGCGTAGCCGAACACGCTCGTCACGCTGCCCACGTTCACGATCCGGCCGCGGCCGCGGGGCAGCATGTGGCGGGCGATGGCCTGGGCCATGAAGAACGTGCCCCGCAGGTTCGTGTCGAGCACGGTGTTCCAGTCGTCCCAGGTCACCTCGAGGGCCGGCCTGCGGACGTTGCAGCCGGCGTTGTTGACGAGCACGTCGATCGGTCCCGCCGCCACGGCGGCGGCCGCGGCGGCACGGATGCTGGCCTCGTCGCGGAGGTCGAGGGCGACGGACGTGACGGTGCGGCCCAGGTCCCGCAGCTCGCGGCACGGCTCGGCGAGCGACTCGAGCGATCGGGCGGCGACCACGAGGTCGGCACCGGCCCGCGCGAGGGCCCGGGCCATCTGCAGGCCGAGCCCGCGGCTCGCGCCGGTCACGAAGGCCGTGCGGCCCGTGAGGTCGAAGAGCGAGATGTCGGCCATGCGAATCCTCCTACGGGCAGAGCACCACCTTCACCACGCCCGGCTCGCCGCGGCGGAGCCGCTCGAACCACGCCGGCCCCTCGGCGAGCGGCGCCACCGCCGACACGAAGCCCGTGAGGTCGACCGCGCCGCTCGCCGCCAGCCGGATCGCCTCCGGATACGATCCCGCCGCCGCGCATGAGCCCTGGAGCCGCAGCTGCCGGGTGACCACGGCCTGCAGGGGCAGCTCGATCGTCGGCGACACGTTGCCGACCAGCACGACCGTGCCGCCACGTCCGGCCGCGGCGACCGCGGTCGCCACCGCGGCGGACGTTCCCACGGCCTCGATCACGAGCTCGGCGCCGTCGTCGTCGGGCATCTCGCGCGCCCAGGCCGCGGCCCGCGTGCCCACGTCGGGCCGGTCGGCCACGAACACGTGGGCCGCCCCCATCCCGCGAGCGCGGTCGAGCCGCGCGGGCACGACGTCGATCGCCGCGACCCGCCGCACGCCCCGCGCGACGAGTGCCGCCACCGCCGCCAGGCCGATCGTGCCCGCGCCCACCACCACCGCCGACCGCGTCGCCGGCCCGGCGGCGCCGAGCGTGGCGGCATGCAGCGCGATCGTGAGCGGCTCGAGCAGCGCCGCCGTCACGAAATCGACCCTGGCGGGAAGCGGGTGCAGGCAGCGGCGCGGCACGGCCACGAGCTCGGCGAAGCAGCCGTGGCGGCGATAGTCGCCGCACGACACGCCGAGCACCTGGCGACGGGCGCAGAGGTTCTCGCGGCCGGCCGCGCAGTGGGCACACGCGCCGCAGAACACGGTCGAGTCGATCGCCACCCGCGTGCCGACCTCGAGGTCCGTCACGCCCGTGCCGACCGCCACGACCGTGCCGGCAGCCTCGTGCCCCATCACCAAGGGCGGGATCCGCCGCCCGGTCGCGCCGGTGAAGCCGTGCACGTCGCTGCCGCAGATGCCGCAGGCGGCCACCCGCACCAGGGCCT
>JBIIMU010000102.1:0-7726 GCA_044337845.1 Pirellulales bacterium
CGGACGCTCGAGAAGTGCGTGCTCCTCTCGGTGGCGCTGCACGGCGTGATCGCGGTCGTGTGCGGGCTGGTGGGCGGCTCGGCGCCCGCGTCATGGGGCCGCCGTGACGACGCCCCGCCGTCGATGCTGATCACGCTGGGCGACGACCCGCTCGGCGACGGCTCCGGCGAGTCGACCGGCGTTGACGCGGCCGCAGGCCCTCCGCCACCGGATCCGGCCGACGTGGCCGTCGCGGAGCCTTCCGCCGCCGACCCGCCCCCGCTCATGCCCACGCAGTCGCTCGACGAGACGGCGGCCGCTCCTCCGCTCGACCACGTGCCGCTGCTCGACGCTCCGGTCGAGGCGGTGGCGGAGCAGGTGTCCGTGGATCCGGCCACAGCAGCGAACGCGCCGGTCGATCCTGCTCCGCCGTCGTCGCGTGTCGCCGAGCGGGGGCCGCCGGATCTGCTGCCGGCGGTGTATGCCGACCGTGGCGCGGAGCGGCGGGCCGCGGCGGCGCTGGCCCGCGGCGGCTCCGAGGCCACGGAGGATGCGGTGCGGGCCGCGCTCCGCTGGCTCGTGGCGGCGCAGGAGGACGACGGCCGCTGGGATGCCGCGCGGCACGGTGCCGGTCTGTCGCGAACCGCAGCGGGCGACCGGCGTTCCGCCACGGGCGGCCGCGTAGACCACGGCGTCAGCGGGCTCGCCCTGCTCGCGCTCGTGGGCGCCGGCAGCACGCATCGCGAGGGCCCGCATGCGGCCGTCGTCGACCGCGGCATCCGGTTCCTCGTCGGCCGGCAGCGGGCCGATGGCTCCCTCGCCGGCGACGCCGAGTTCTTCGCCGCGCTCTACTGCCACGGGATGGCGACGATCGCGATCGGTGAGTGCCTGGCGATGACGGGCGATCCGGCGCTGCGGCCGGTGATGGAGCGGGCCGTGGCCCACACGCGGGCCATGCAGCATCCGCACACCGGCGGCTGGCGCTACGCCCCGGGCGACCGGGGCGACACGAGCCAGTGCGGCTGGCAGGTGATGGTGCTGGCCACCGCCCGCGCGGCGGGGCTCGGTGGCTTGGAGGCCGCCGAGGCGGGGGCGCGGCGGTTTCTGGGGTCGGTGTCGAGCGGCGCGGCGGGGGGGCTGGCGGCGTATCGTCCGGGCGAGCGGCCGAGCCCGGCGATGACCGCCGAGGCCCTCTACTGCCGCCTGGTGCTCGGGGCCGGCGCGGCCGATCCGGCGACGGCCGAGGCCCTGGCGATGATCGCCGCCTCGCCGCCGTCGGCCGCGGCCGCAAACGCCTACGCGTGGTACTACGCGACGCTGGCCTCGTTTCACGCGGGCGGGCCGCAGTGGGATCGCTGGAACGCGCGGCTGCAGGCGGCGGTGCTGCCGGCACAGCGACGCGACGGCGGACCGCTGGACGGCAGCTGGGATCCGGATCCTGTCTGGGGCGGCCACGGCGGACGTGTCTACTCGACGGCGCTGGTGGCGCTCACGCTCGAGGTCTACTACCGCTACGCTCCCCTGCACCGCCAGCAGGCCCGGATGGCGGCGGCTGCATCCGCCGCGGCGGGTTCGCGGCCATGAGTCCGGGGGCCGAGGCGGCTGCCGATCGTTTGACCGTGGGTGCCGCGGGACTACACTTTTCTTAGGGAAATCGTCGGTCACGACCGTGGTCGCGAGGCTCCCCCGGAGATTTGGCCGTGTCGCTCGTCGCCATGTTTGGTCTTGGTCCCACGGAGCTCCTGATCGTGGCGGCCGTCGTGCTGCTGCTCTTCGGGACCCGGCTTCCGAAGGTGATGCGGTCGCTCGGCGAGGGGATCGTCGAGTTCAAGCGGGGCGTGCAGGGCATCGAAGACGGCGGCTCCCGCGAGTCGGGCCGTTCCGATCCCGGCTGATTCGGAGCCGGTATGTTTGGCCTCGGGCCCCTCGAGATCGTCTTGATCGGCGCGATCGCCGTGATGCTCTACGGCAAGCGGCTGCCGGAGGTGGGCCGCACGTTCGGCAAGACCCTGGGTGACCTTCGTCGGCAGTGGCAGACGCTGTCCCGGGAACTCGAGATGGCGGCCCATGCCGACTCGACCGTGGAGCGGGGCCGGCGTCCTGCCTCCGCCCGGATCGCCCGCGACGAGGAGTCGGGGGCTCGGCTGGTGGAATCGCCCCGGTTCGACCCGCCGGAGGCCTGAGGAGCCCGGCGGGGCCGGCTGCCGAGCCGGTTGTCGCGGTTGCTCCGAGGGTGCTTTCCTCGCGGTCGTGCGGACGGTAAGGTGAGCGAGAGTTCGGGTTGGCTTCGGCGCTGCCGGAGGCCGATTCGTACCGTGTCGGGCAACTAGCTCAGTTGGTTAGAGCGCTACGTTCACACCGTAGAGGTCACAGGTTCGAATCCTGTGTTGCCCACTTCGCGATTGGCTCCTGAACCGGACGTTTTTTCCCGGTTCGTTCAAGCCGAAGGCCGTGATGGCCTCGGGAAGCTGACGCGTGGAACTGTGTCTTTCCTGGCCACGCCCCACGCCTCCCGGCGTTGGGCTTCCGCGACGCCGCGTTGCACTGTTCGACCGGCGTTCACATATGCCCGGGATTTTGCGGGGATTTAGTCCCGACGTAAGTCTGCGGCACTTCAGAAGTTTTGCCGTCGCGGGATGGCCATCGTAGGCTGAGTTCATGGCATCCGAACTGTTTGACCGCATTACCGTTGACCCCGGCAAACGCAGTGGGAAACCATGTATTCGCGGACTTCGAATCACGGTTTCTGACGTTCTTGAATACCTCGCCTCCGGCATGACTGAGGCTGAGATTCTGGCCGACTTTCCCGAACTAACGAGCGAGGATATTCGTGCCTGCTTGGTGTTCGTGGCGGAGCGTGAACGGCGTCTTCTCGGGTCGGTTTCGTGAAAGCGCTGATCGAGGTTGCACACAAAGGCGCACACTCTGAATCGGCTTCCCCTGTCTCGCTCGGAAGGATCGTTGCTCGTTCGAATCTACATCACCGGAAGCGGCCTGGGGGGCGACGTCGTTTACGGTGTCTCCGCGGCGGGCAGCACGATCTACGTTGGTTAAGATGCATCCACCGCGTTACTCGTTTTCAGCAACATGAAACCACGAGTTCGGCCCTTCGGGCGGTGACCAGATGCACATCCCGCCAGATGCAGAGATCGCGATTGAGAAACTGACCCGGTACCTGCTCGTCCCGCGACCGTTGGACGACAAGTCGAAGTTTCTCGGGCAGGCCGGATTCACCTCGGCAAATCCGCATGTCCTCGATGCCGCCATTCGGGCCCTTGCCGCGGCGGAACCGACGATAGAAGATGGAGATAACGAATACGGCACGTTTTGGCGTGTCGAAGGGGCCTTGCATGGGCCAGACGGTGCGATTCTCGTCGTCACGATCTGGCTCCGGTGGCATGTGGACGGACGGTTTCGTTTCATCACCCTCAAGCCCGGGCGGAAGTGACGATGGAGGGAAGCATGTTCGAACGCGTTGCGTTGAAGCAGAACGTCGATGGCCACTGGCTTCGGGCAGGCGACGTCGCATACCTCGTTGACTACGTTTCCCACCCATCCGGCGGCGAACGAGGCTGCGTGCTCGAAGTCTTCAATGCCGTGGGGGAGTCGATTGCCACGGTGACGGTGCCTGAGTCGAGCATCGAGCCGTTGGAGGCCGACGAGGTGCTCTCGGTGCGGCGGCTCAAGGCTTCGTAGCGCGGTTGTCGGGTGGTGGCCGCGGGTAGGAGCGCTCAGTTCGTTCGAATCCTGTGTTGCCCACTGAACGGTTTCGGCGGTTCTCGCTGACCGTGAGCGAGAGTGATTCGTTCCCACGGTCTGCCGGGGGCGTACCTGCGAGTTGGGAAGCCCGATGCCCCGACGGTGGGTCAGGGTTCGGCGGAGTCGTCCACTTCGCGAACCTGCTTGCGGGCGCGGAGTTCCTCCACGCATCCGCGAATGGCCTCCCGCACCCAGCCCGCGATCGCCGCCGGCACGCTGCTGATCACGGTGGTCGACGCGGCGTGATCCGACGACGTGATGCGCACCGTGGCCAAGCCGAAGACCCGCTCGAACACGGACTGCGAGAAGAACGTGTCCTTCACGCGGCAGAGTTCCAGCTCCTCGACGTGCCGGGTGATGATCCCCCTGGTGGTGCGGACCCGTTGTGAGGTGAGGTCGTAGCGGGTGGTGCGGACGATCAGGGAGCGCCACACCGCCACCACGACGGGCACCGCGAGCCAGAACAACGGCCCCGCGAGCACGAACGTGCGGAGGTTGACCAGCTGCCACGGGCCGCCTGGAGCCGTGGACACCTCCGTGGCGGTCATCCCGCAATCGAGCACGATCCCGGGGGAATCCGCGGGCGGCTCGAGCTTTGTCATCGATTTTTCCAATGGGTTGGCCAGAAAGATTCGGCCCTGACCGCCTGGGGTCCGCTGCGAAGAATGCCCGCGACTGCTCTCGTTTCTCACTTCCCGGAGGCTCCCATGAACTGGCTCCTCAAGGATCAGAGTTCCTGCCGGCCCGACTTTCTTCCCGATCACATCGAACGCCGCCTCCGGTTCGCGCTGGCCCGGTTCGGCGCACGCGTCGAGCGGGTGATCGTGTTTCTCCACGACCGCAACGGCCCCCGGGGCGGCATCGACAAGGTCTGCCGCGTGCTGGCCCGAGTGCAGGGATGCGGGGTGATGACGGCCGCGGTCGTCGATGCCGACTGGACGGCCGCGGTGGATCGGGCCATCAATCGCGTCGGCCACACCGTGTCTCGCCATCTGGACCGCCTCCGCGAGCAGCGGGTGGGCCAGCCGCGGGAGGCGCTGCGGGGATGACGACACCGCGGCGTGAATCCTGAGAAGGTTCACTACCTCCCAGACCAGTTGCGACTCGTTTCGCCCTCCTTCTCTCGGAGCTTGGGGATGATGCCCCCCGCCTGCTCCGCCTTTCCTCGCGGCGGATTCGTCCCAGCCGAATCCCGATTCGTCCCACGCTCGGCTGATTCGTCCCTACCCGTGCCTGATTCGTCACTTTTCGGGACAAGGCCGTTGACGCCTCGCGCCGCGTCCATACGTTGTGCGGCTGGGGTGGATGAGCGGCACGGCGTGTCGTGCGTCATCGGCAACTTCCGGTGACGGTGGGGCTCGTGGCCTCGGGGTTCGCCCAGTGACTCGCCAGACCGGTCGTTGTCAAAGCACGGGGTTATTTCCATGACACTGCAGAAGTTTGTCGTCGCCATTGTCGTGATCGTATCCGGCGCCGTCGTCCGTCCCGCGCGGGCTGAAGTCGGTGTCGTGGAGACCACCGGCGCCTTTCTGGTGAATGGCGGTTCCACGTCCTATCTATCGACGATCGGAACGGGCAACCCGCGATGGGCCGGATACAACTTCGGCACGTTCGACGTGTCGGCTGGCCAGACGCTGACGCTCACGAACTTCTACTTCGAGAACTACGCCTACAACGGCGGTGCGATTCCGCCGGGTGGCTCGTTCAACAACAACTGGCTCAGCAACGACAGCACCGCGACGTTTCGTCTGTTTCGCGACGCGATCGAGATCTACCAAGCATCGATGCGGCAGTCGAATGTCAGTGGCAACAACAGAAACTGGGACCTGGCGGCCACGGGCGTGAGCGTGGACGTGCTCGACGGCTTGGCTCCGGGGTCCCACACGCTCTCCTACGTGATCGACTGGAACTACAACCAGTGGACCGGTTCAGCGGCGATCCCGGGCAACACGCAGTCCACGTCCGGCGGTGTGGCGACCGTCGCGGTGGTTCCGGAGCCCTCGTCACTCTCGATGCTTGCCATCGCCTCGGCCGCGACCCTGGGCCTCGCGATTCGGCGGTTGCGGGGCCGATAAGCGGCGCGGATTGCCCACCGCGGGTTCCATCGCTTTCGCCATCAGGTAGTCGTCCATCACGAAGCCCGAGCCGATGTCGAACACGGCCTCGCGGGCCTTCGTGAAGCCCAGCGCCTCGTAGAAGCCGATGGCCGAGGCGTTGCGCCGGTTGACCTGCAGCCACACCTCGCGGCGGCCGAGCTCGCGGGCCCGGCGCTCCACGTGGCCGAGCATGAACCTGCCCAGCCCCAGCCCGCGGTGCGTGTCGAGCACGTAGAGCTGCCCGAGCTTCATCGCGGGCAGGCCCGCGCCGCGGCAGTCGTCGGCCAGCTCGGAGGAGCAGTAGCCGACCGCCGCGCCCGAGACCCGCAGCAGCTCGAGCCAGACGTCGGTCGTGCGGATCTGGGCCCCCAGGGCCTCGTCGCTCAGCCGGCCTTCCAGCATGTACTCGATCTGGGCCGCCGGGATGATGGCCGCGTAGTGCCGTCGCCAGATGATCTGGGCGAGCGTGCGAAGCTCCGCGAAATCACCCTCCCGCACGGCAGTCAGGACGGCACCGACGGGCGCGGGCATCGCGTGGCTGACCTGACCCTTCTCCGCCGTCATGAATGCGAAGCAGCCGATCCCGCCGGCGAAGACGCTGCCAGCACGGTGCCCGGGAGAAAGTCACCGCTCGATCCGCGACGCAGGTTCTCCACCGTCACCCGGGCGATCTCGGTGAGCGCTTCGCGGGTCAGAAAAGCCTGATGCGCCGTCACGATCACGTTCGGGAACATCAGCAGCCGCGACAGCTCATCGTCCTGCAGGATCTCGCCGGAGAGGTCCTCGAAAAAAATGCCCTCTTCCTCCTCGTACACGTCGATCGCGAGGCCCCCGAGGTGCCCCTGCTTGATCGCCTCGATGGCGGCGGCGGTGTCGATGAGTTTTCCGCGGCTGGTGTTGAGGATCACCGCCCCCGGCTTCAGCCGCGCGATGCTCGCGGCATTGAGCAGGTGGTGAGTCTCGGGCGTCAAGGGGGCATGCAGCGACAGCACGTCGCTCGTGGCGAGCACGTCGTCGAGGCCGACGTAGTCGATGCCGTGGGCCATCGCCCACGCCGGCTGCGGAAACGGGTCGTAGGCCACCACCCGCATGCCGAAACCCCGGAGAATCTCCGCGGTGATGCGGCCGATCCTGCCCGTTCCGACGATGCCACAGGTCTTGCCGTGGAGATCGAAGCCGATGAGGCCGTTGAGGGAAAAGTTCTGCTCCCGCACCCGCGCATACGCCCGATGGATCTTGCGGTTGAGGGTGAGCAGCAGGGCGACCGTGTGCTCCGCCACCGCGTGTGGCGAGTACTCAGGGACGCGCGTCACGGCGATCGAGAACTCCCGGGCGGCGACGAGATCGACGTTGTTGAAGCCCGCACACCGCATCGCGAGGTGCCTGACCCCGGCGGCACGGAGGCCGGCGAGGCACGGGCGGTCGAATCGGTCGTTGACGAATCCGCAGACCGCCACGGAGCCGGCCGCGGTCGCCGCCGTCTCGCTCGTGCAACGAAACTCATGGAACCCGAACCGCAGCCCCGCGGCGCCGGCCGCCGCCAGCATGTACTCGCGGTCGTACGGCTTGGTGTCGTAGAACGCGACGATCGGCGGGGGTGGGTCGGTCGCCGTCATGGAAGACGTCCCCCGCCGGGCAGGATCATCGACCGCCCTGCCGCCGGCCGCGGCGGGCGAGGCGGGCAGCCACGACCAGGCAGCCCGTCGCCGCGAGGGCCAGCGTGCCGGGCTCGGGCACGGCCACGAGTGCCACCTGGCTGCCGCCGAGGTAGTTGTAGTCGAGCACGTAGCCGGTCGGCAGGCCGGTGATGTTCCCAAACGTACCGACGAGCGAGGCGTAGGTGGCGAACACGTACGCGGGCTCCGTGAGCGGGCTGCCCACCGTGAAACTCA
>JBIIMU010000103.1:0-7703 GCA_044337845.1 Pirellulales bacterium
GCCGAGAGCTCGATCGACGTCACGCCCAGCTGCCTGGCGACCTCGCAGGTGCGGTCCATGTCCCACTTCTCGCCGGCCACGTTGAAGCACCAGAAGACGATCGAGTGGTTGATGTTTCCCTTGAGCGGCATGGACGGGGCTCCTGAGGCAAGGTGGACGAGGGGAGTCGAGCAGGCTGCCGCCGCAGCCGTGCGGAGAACCGTGCGGCGATCGATGCGGGCTGCCATGTCGCTACACTACCAGCCGGCCGCGGCCCTCGGAAGCGGCGGCGACACACAACTCGGGAGTCTTCCATGGCATCGCTGAAACGCATCCTCGTGACCGGCGGCGCCGGCTTCCTCGGCAGCCATCTCTGCGAGCGGCTCGTGGCGGCGGGGCACGACGTGATCTGCGTCGACAACTTCTTCACCAGCCAGAAGTCGAACGTGGCCCACCTCCTCGGCTGCGGCAACTTCGAGCTCCTGCGGCACGACATCATCCATCCGCTCTGGCTCGAGGTGGACGAGATCTACAACCTGGCCTGCCCGGCCGCCCCCGGGCACTACCAGTTCAACCCCATCAAGACGATGAAGACGAGCGTGATGGGGGCGATCAACGTGCTCGGGATGGCGAAGCGCTGCCGGGCCAAGGTGCTCCAGGCCTCGACGAGCGAGGTCTACGGCGATCCCGAGGTGCACCCGCAGCCGGAGAGCTACCGCGGCGCGGTGAACCCGATCGGCCCCCGGGCCTGCTACGACGAGGGCAAGCGGGCCGCCGAGACGCTGTTCATGGACTACCACCGCCACAACGGCGTCAACGTGCGGATCGTGCGGATCTTCAACACCTACGGGCCGCGGATGCATCCCTACGACGGTCGCGTGGTCTCGAACTTCATCCGCCAGGCCCTCGCCGGCGAGCCGATCACGATCTTCGGCTCCGGCGGCCAGACGCGGAGCTTCTGCTATCGCGACGACCTCGTCGACGGGATCATCCGCATGATGGACGGCCCGGACGGGTTCGTGGGACCGGTGAACATCGGCAACCCCGGCGAGTTCACGATCCGCCAGCTCGCGGAACTCACCCTCGAGCTCACCGGCTCGCGGTCGGCGCTGGTGGAGAAGCCGCTGCCGGCGGACGATCCGGAACGTCGCCGCCCCGACATCACCCTCGCGCGGGAGAAGCTGGGATGGGAGCCGACCGTGCCGCTTCGCGAGGGGCTCGGCCGCACGATCGACTGGTTTCGCTCGGTGCGGATCGACGACTACCGCGCGCCCACGCCCAACTTCTGAGGTCGATCAGGACGCCCAGCGGCGCACCGCGGCCCACACCGCCAGCACGGCCGCGAACCCGGCCACGATCCCGGCCGCGTCGAAGACCCAGTCGAGCAGTTCGGTCGAGCGGCCGAAGAGCGGCTGCGTGAGCTCGTCGACCGCCGCGAAGGCGACGAGGCCGCCGACCGCGGCGACGACCGTCCGCGGCGAGAGCCTCGCGGCCGCAGCGATCGTCGCCGCGACCAGCAGGCCGAGCAGGCCATAGGCCGTGAAGTGGAGCGTCTTGTCGCGATGAGTGAGCTCACCGACCAGGTCCCCGGGCTGCGGATGGTGGGTGGCGAACAGGAGGATCGCTGTGTAGGCCGCCGTGGCCGCCGCCAGCAGGCGGACGAACCAGGCGGACAGCGCGGCGGAGAGGCGAACGGACATCGACAGCTCGGGGAGGTGTGCCAGTGACGATCGCGGACGGAGGGCGGCGGGGAAAGCCCAAAGAATACCCCCGTTTTTGCTCTTCGCCGCGGGGGCCCCGTCCGCTACCGTCCCCGCTCGATCCATTCGTTTCCCGTTGGAGGCCTGCCGCGATGACTCGTGAGGAACTGTCGACGATCGTCCATGAACTGCTCGAGAAGGAGACGGGTGAGTCCTATCCGGGCCTGCATGAGTCGACGAAGCTCCGCGACGGCCTGAATCTCGACTCGCTCGACATGGCCGGCCTGGTGCTCCACATCGAGAGCCGGTTCGCGATCCAGATCGAGACCGAACTGCTCGAAGACATCTCCACGGTCGGCGACATGCTCGACGTGCTGGAGGGCAAGCTGGCTGCCAAGGAGGGTCGCAAGGCCGCCTGACCGGCGGCTCGCGTCGCGGATCCTTCGCCATGAACGCACCCCCGCACTCCCGAGGTCGAGCGGCGCCGGCCTGTGCGATCCGTGGGCATGCCTACGTCGAGGCCCCATTCACGGGCGTGGCGGCACTCCGCGACCAGCCGCCGCCGGCGGGGGCCCCGGCCCTGCCCACGCGCTTCCTCCGACACTGCGACGAGCAGACGGTGGTGGCGGTGCGGGGAGTGCTCGACGTGCTCGCGCGGCTCGACGAGCCGCCGCCGCCGGCATCGTGCGGCGTGGTGGCGGCGCCCTGCCAGGCGGGCCGGATCGTCACGGCGCGATCGCTGTCGCAGCTGCGGACCGGCGGCGCCGTGACCGTCTCGCCGCACATCGTGCCGCAGTGCTCGCTCCATTCCGTCGCCGGCGCGGTGAGCGTGGCCCTCGGCCTGCATGGTCCGCACCTCGGCATCGGCGGCGGTCCCGACGCCCTGGCCGAGGGACTGTTCGCCGTGTTCTCGCTGTTCGAGGGCGGGGCCTGCACCTCCTGCTGGCTCCTGCTCTCGGACTGGGAACGCGAGCCCGCGCTCGATCCGGCCGGCGGTCCGCTCGGCGATCCGCTCTGCCGCGGCCTGGCCCTGCTGCTCACGCCGGAGTCGGCCGCCTGCCCGGGAGCGGCGCGGATCGTGCTCGCCGAGCCGAGCGGCCTGGTCGCGCCCTTTTCCGCCGACGATGAAGCGGTCGATCTGGCGGCCTTCTCGCGGGTGATCGGCATGTGTGCCGCCGGCGCGGCGCTCACCGCGTGGGGCGTGCCCTGCCCGTGGCCGGCCCGGATCCGGGTGGAGTCGTGGTCCGCCGCCTCCGCCGCGCCGCGACGGGAGGCCGCATGACCGCCGCACGGGAAGCACGCGAACCGGTGGTGATCACCGGCGTCGGCACGGTGTCGCCGCTGGGATCGGCGTTCGACGAGGTCGCCGACGCGCTGCTCGCGGGGCGGTCCGGCGTGCGGTCGATCGACCCCGGCCCCCATGCCCGGGAGGACGTGCAGTTCGCGGCGCCGGTGAGCGACATTCCCACGCCATCTCGCGCGATGTGCTCCCTCGACGCGGACGAGTTCGCGCGGCTTGGCCGCCTGGAGCGGCTCTGCCTGGCCCCGGCGGCCGCGGCGCTGGCCGACGCGGGATTGCCCGGGTCCGACGCCCGCATCGGGCTCGTGCTCGGCCTCGGCGCCGAACACCTCAAGACGTGGGAACTCGACTTTCTCGACGGCGGCACCCGCGTGTTCGACGGCGATCGTGACCGCACGCTCGTGCATCGGCTCGCCCGCCTGCTCGGCCTGCGAGGCCCCGCGCTCACCGTGGCGGCGGCCTGCGCGTCGAGCGGCTACGCCATGGCCCTGGGCCGCACCTGGATCGACGCGGGCTGGGTCGACGCCTGCCTCGTGGGCGGCTGCGACATCCTCAGCCCGACCTCGATCGCCGCCTTCTACAACATGCGGGCGCTCTCCCGCCGCAGCGACGATCCCGCGAAGGCTTCGCGGCCGTTCGACGGCGATCGCGACGGCTTCGTGATGGGGGAGGGGGGCGCGTTCTTCATGCTGGAGCGGCGCCGGGCGGCGGCGGCCCGCGGCGGCCGCATCCGCGGCGAGCTCGCGGGCGTGGGCATGTCGAGCGACGGCATGCACATGGTGATCCCGAGCACCGACCCGGTGCACGCCGCCCGGGCCATCGTCGCGGCGCTGGCCGATGCCGGCGTCGCGCCGGACGAGGTCGACTACGTCAACGCCCATGCCGCCGGCACGCCCGTCGGCGACGTGGCCGAGGCCGGCGCGATCCGCATGGCGCTCGGGCCGGCGGCCGACGGCATTCCCGTCAGCTCCACCAAGAGCATGTCGGGCCACCTGATCAGCGGGGCCGCCGCCTTCGAGGCCCTCGCCTGCCTCGCCGCCATCGACCGGCAGGCGGTGCCCCCCACGGTGAACCTCGATCGCCCCGATCCCGACTGCCGCCTCGACCACGTGCCCCATGTCGCCCGGCCGCGGACGATCCGCGTGGCGGCCAGCAACTCGTTCGGCTTCGGCGGCTCGAATCTCTGCCTCGTGCTTCGCGCCGCCTGACCCGCATCCGTTCAGTCCCCGCCATCCCGCAGGAGTGTCCCGCATGCCCAAGCCCGCCGCCGGTCCCGTCGAGATGGCCACGATCGACGCGCTCCTCACCCACCTCGTCGATCACTGGCATCACTTCGAGCCGGAGCACACGGAGGAGGCCCTCCGGGGGCGGATCTGCGACCTGCACCGCTACAACTTCCTGCTCTGGCACGAGGAGGACATCGCCCGCTCGCCGGCGGTGACCGACGGCCGGATCGCGCAGGTGAAGCGGGCGATCGACCGCTACAACCAGCTTCGCAACGACTGCATCGAGAAGGTCGACGACTGGCTCGTGGCCGACCTCGCGGCCCGCGGCATCGCCGCCTCGCCCACGGCCCCGGCGGCGACGGAGACCCCGGGCGCGGCGATCGACCGGCTCTCGATCCTCGAACTCCGCCGCTACCACATGCGGGAGCAGATCGAGCGGAAGGACGCGAGCCAGGAGCACCGCGAGAAGGCGGCGGCCCGCATGGTGGTGCTCGACGAGCAGCGGGCGCACCTCGTCCGCGCCACCGACCGGCTGCTCGCCGACATCTACTCGGGCCAGCGGCCGCTCCGCGTGTTCCGCCAGATGAAGATGTACAACGACCCGACGATGAATCCCTACCTCTACAAGGCCGCCGCCAAGGCCGCGTAGCGCCGGCACCGCGCCTGCCAACCTCGTCCAAGCGTGCCGCGCCGCCCGTCGGAGATCATGCTCATCGGCGGCGGGATTTGTGAGTTATCCGCTCCCGCGGAAGCGTGCGGCCCACGTCAGGCACAAATCTCACCGCCTCTTGCGCGTGACTCCGACGGGCTGCTCCCTCCTGCGTGAAGAACTCAGGAGCAGCGGGCGGATCGGGGGCACGCGCAGCCGCCGGTGCACTTTGCGCCTCACGCGTGGCGCGGGGTCCTCTCGGGGCATTCCGTAGCAAAGTCCGCCGGCGGCGAGCATGTCCCCGTCCGCCCGCGGCGCACTCCCGCCCCGGCACGAAGCCCTCACGCCGCCGCGGCCAGACCTACTTCGGCAGGCAGGCGGAGAGCGCCAGCAGGGCGTAGGCGGTGGCGAGGTCGCTCTCCCCCTCCATCCAGCGTTCGTTGCCGTTCTTCCACGAGCCGTCCTCCCGCTGCCGCGCGATGATCGCGGTGGAGAGTTCGTCCCGCCACGCGTGCTTCGTGCCGTCGGCGGAGGCGAACGACTCCACGCCGAACACGTCGAGCGATTTGGCGGCCGTGTGGAAGTAGTAGAAGAGCCCCGCGTCGCCCATGCCCGGGTTCTCCTCGAAGGTGTAGTGCTTCTCGAGCCAGGCCACCGCCGCCTTCACCCGCGGGTCGTCCTTCGTGACACCGGCGTAGATCATGCTCTTGAGGCCGGCGTAGGTCATCGAGCCGTAGCTGCGGAGCCCGCCGTCGGGCGTCGTGCCCGCCTGGCTCTCGCCGCCGGCGGCGGGCGTGTAGTAGAAGCCGCCGTCGGGATTCTTGTCCGCGAAGGGGGCGGTGTTGTGGGGGCCGGGGAGGTTCTGCGTCCGCGAGACGAAGGCCAGGGCCCGTTGGATCGCGGGGTCGTTCTCGCTCGTGCCGACGGTGCGGAGGGCTTCGACCATGAACTGCGTGTTGGACAGATCGGGCCGCGACTTCTTGCCATAGCCGGCACCGCCGTAGGCCAGGTCGGCGGCGGACGTGCTCTCGCCCTCGTCCCACTGCAGGTTCTTCACGTGGTCGGCGGCGGCGGCGATCGTGGCGTCGAGCGCGCCGTCGGTGTTGCAGGCCGCGAGAGCCAGCAGGCCGATCGAGGTCTCGTAGTTGGCGGTGGGCGAGCCCGGCGCGTAGATGCCGCCATCGGGCTGCCGAAAGGAGAGCAGGAAGGCGAGGCCCTTTTGCACCGGCGGGGCGTCGGCCGGCATCCCCGACCTCACCAGCGCCGTGACCGCCAGGGCCGTGACCGCCGGTCCGACGTCGGCGGAAAAGCTGCCGTCGGCCGCCTGCTTCGTCTCGACGAGGAACGCCGCCCCCTTGGCGAGCGCGGCCCGGATCTCGTCGGGCGACGCGGCTCGCGCCGCGAGCGGATGAGCCCCGACGGCGATCAGGCAGGCGACGGCGAGCGAACGCGACACGGGGCGCATGGCGGCCTCCACGGGGGGATGCGAAGCGGGACCGTGGGAAGCATAGGGGCCGGCCGCGGCCCGGTGAAACGGCCGTGCGGGCCGGGTCGCGGGGAAGTTTTCCCCGCGGCGGCGCGGGCCGGGCCGCTCAGGGGGCGACCGGGAGCGCCCGCGGGTAGGCCGGAACCCGCTTGGCGGGCGGGTCGCGGCCCTCCTCCAGACGCCACTCCTCGCGCTCCTCGTCGCTGGCGTAGTAGACGAGCCAGGTCGTCGGATCGCCGTCGGTGGTGGCGCTGCAGTCCCAGTGGACGTAGTTGTCGGGCAGGTCGACCTGCTTGATCTTGGCCGGCAGGATGTCGCGGCGGATCAAGGCGTAGAGATCACGGTCGGAGAGGTGGTCGGTGAAATCGAGGACGATCCGCTTCTCGTAGAGCGCGTCGATGGTGTGCCAGAGCCGCTCGTGCAGCTGGGTGTCGTCGAGCGTGCAGGCGGGCTGGAGGGCCAGCTGCGGCGTGAACCAGCGGGCCACCGGCGACAAGGGCGCGAGCTCCCAGGCGAGCATCGACTCGAGGAAGCGATTCTCGGCCTCGGTGGACAGGCTCCGGAAATCGACCTCCCAGACCGATTCGTCGAGGTAGGGCTCGATCGCCGTCCGCAGTTCGCCGTTCCGGATCAGGCAGTCGACTTCGTCCGGGTCGGGGTGTCGGGCGAGAGGCATGCCGTGCGGGTTCCTCGGGGGCTCGATCCGGCCAGGGACCACGCGTCCTGCTCGGGCCGGATGCTTCCGACGATACCAACGCCGGGCCCGGCTTCAACGAATTCCACCGGGCAATTCCGCGGTTTTCGGCGACCCGCGTCGGCACGACCGTTACGACGTGACGACTCTCCGCCGCCTGCCGCCACGGCCCGTCTTGCCACGGCGCCGCCGTCGGCAGGGCCGGCGGGCCGCCCGCGGGTCAACCGCCCGGCGTCGCGTCGCGGCACGCCGGCTCGAGGGCCGCGATCTTGGCCACCCGCCGGGCATGACGCCCCCCCTCGAAGGGCGTCGACAGCCACGTGCGGATGATCTTGTCCTGCACCTCGGGCCCGATCAGCTCCGCCGAGAGGCAGAGGACGTTGAGGTCGTTGTGACGGCGGCTCATCTCGGCCGTGACCTCGTCGTGGCAGGTGGCGGCGCGGACGCCCGGGAGCTTGTTGGCCGCGATCGACATGCCCACGCCCGTGCAGCAGAGGAGGATTCCCCGCTCGACCGTGCCGTCGCTCACGCGGCGGGCCACGTCGGCGGCGATGTCGGGATAGTCGACCGCCTGCTCGCCGTCGGAGCCGCAGTCGACCACCTCGTTGCCCAGCCGTTCGAGAAGGCCGACCAGCCGCTTCCGAGCCGCCACACCCCGGTGATCGCTGC
>JBIIMU010000008.1:0-20463 GCA_044337845.1 Pirellulales bacterium
CGGTGGCGGCGACCGGGCTCGCGGCCCGCGGGTCCGGCGGCGTGTCGACCAGCTCGATGCCCTGCTCCTCGAGCGCGACCAGGAGCGCGTCGATCTTCTCGGGATCGACCGCCTCGTCGGGCAGGTAGGCGTTGACCTGGTCGAAGGTCAGGTACCCCAGCTCCCGGCCGCTGGCGATCAGGCTGGCAAGATCGGTCTCGCCCTGGCCGGGCAACGCCGCAGCGGCGGCAGCGGCCGAGAGGCCGGGGGGGGTCGAGGTGATGCGGTTCTTCATGCGTCGGTTCTCCTTCACCATCCTAGCTCGCTCGCCGGCCTGCCCCCCGTCCCGCGAAGGAGATTTCGCGGAAACGACTGCAGCGACGAGTTGGGCATCCTCACCCGTCCTTGGGTGCGGACATGCCCGGTACGGACACTGGCTCCACGGTCTCCGGCATTCCTTGGGCGGCCCGCCGTTCGGCGAGCAGCCGCTCGAGGAGTTCCGACTCCGACCGTGAGTCGAGCCGGTTGGTCTTGATCGCCCGGGCCGCGGCGTGGGCCTGCCGTTCGGCGGCGCGGCGGCGGAGGGCTTCGGCGAAGTGGGCGACCCGCTCGTGGGGATCGCCGGTCGCCCGGGCGGTTTCCGATTCGTCGACGGCCACGAGCAGGCTCTGCAGCGCCGGATCGACGAGCTCCATGAGCAGGTCGGCCAGCCCCGCGCCGCGGCCCTGCTCGTGCAGTCGCTGCGCGGTCTCGAGCACCTCGCGGCAGGCAGGGGTCTCGACGTCCGCCGGCCGCACCTCGCGGACGATCAGGCCGACGCTGTCGGGCACGCCGACGAGCACCTCGAGCACCTCGCGATCCCAGGCGGGCAGCCGGGTCGGCCGGATCGGGTCGAGCCGGGACGGCTCGGCGGCCGGCTGGCCGCGGCGAAGTTCGGCGAGGCGACCCCGCAGCACGTCACGAGACAGGCCGAACCGCCGCTCCAGCCGCCCGAGGATCTGGTCTTCCCGGAGCTGCCGCTGCGCGCCGGCCAGCGACGACCGCGACGCGGCCGCGGCCAACGCCTTGAGCACGCTCTCCACCGAGGCGAGGGCGGCGTCGTCGCCCGCGTCCGGGGCGAGGCTGGCGAGCGCCTCGTCGAGCCGATAATCGAGCGGGTCGCACGCGCCCGCCACGATCTGCTCGAACGCGTCGCGGCCCTGCTCCAGGATGAGCTCGCACGGGTCGACGCCCGAGGGCAGCCGCGCGATCCGCACGTCGATCGGTTCGGCGAGCAAGACCTCGAGCACCTCGTTGGCGCGGCGGCGGCCGGCGTCGTCGCCGTCGAGCACGAGCACGATCCGATCGGCATACCGCCGGAGGAGCTTGGCATGCCGCTCGCCGAGGGCCGTGCCGAGCACCGCGACCACGTCGCCGATGCCGGCCTGACGGGCCGCGAGGCAGTCGGTGTAGCCCTCGACCACGATGGCCCTGCCCGACGCGGCCATGGCCTCGCGGGCCGAGTCGAGGCCGTAGAGCATCGAGCTCTTGGAGAACAGCGGGGTCTCGGGGGAGTTGATGTACTTGGCGGAATCGGGCCGGTCGCCGGGTAGCACGCGGCCGCCGAACGCGACGCAGCGGCCCTGGGGATCGCGGATCGGAAAGATCACGCGGCCTCGAAAGCGGTCGTAGTGGCCCGAGCGGTCGTCCCGTTCGATGGCGAGGCCCGCCTTGACGAGGGCGTCGCGGCTCATGCCGGCCGCGGCCGCCTGCCGCAAGAGCCAGTCCCAGGCGGGCGGCGCGAAGCCCAGGTCGAAGCGTTCGATCGTATCGGCCGACACGCCGCGAACCCGGAGGTAGTCGCGGGCGGGAGCCGCCTCGGGCGCCGCCCGGAGGCAGTCGCGGAAGCGTTCGGTGGCCCAGGCCATCATCGCCCGGAGCGCGGCCTTGTCGTCGACCGGCAGGCCGCCGCGGCCCCGCGGCAGCGAGATGCCGGCCCGGTCGGCGAGCTGCTCGAGCGCCTCGCGGAACTCCACCTTCTCCATCCGCATCACGAAGCTGAAAACGTCGCCGCCGACGTCGCACACCCAGCAGCGGTAGGTCTGCCGGTCCGGATTGATCTGCAGGCTCGGCCGCGAGTCCTCGTGCCACGGGCAGAGGCCGGTCATGACCTTGCCCTGACGCCGGAGCGAAATGTAGGAGCCAGCCACGTCGACGATGTCGAGCGCCTCGCGTACCCGCTCCTTGACGTCGTCCCGCGGCATCGGAACGTGGGGCTGGGAGGGCACGGTGACGACCTCGAGGCGTGGCGGACACCCGGGGTTCCCAGGTGACCGTCGCAATCTATGCCTCGCAAAAACGCGGGTCAACGTCAGGAATCTCCTGCGCAGACACCCCAGCTTGCCGTGCCCGCGGTGCGGCGCCGGTCCGGCGCCCGCCGCGACCGGGTCAGCGCTTCTTCGCGGGCCGGCGGAACCGCGGATCCTTCTTCGTGTCCCGGGCGAGCACGTAGGCCACGAGGTCGAGCACCTCGTCTTCGTTGAGCTGGTCGAGCAGCCCCGCCGGCATCAGTGACGTGGGCGACGCGGTGATGGCCTCGATCTCGCTCCGGGCGATCTGGACGACCTTGGTGGCGTCTTCGGGATCGCTCACCAGCGTGATCGTGTCGGGTGACTCGGCCACGATCCGGCCGGTCACCACGCGGCCGTCGGTGGTCTGCACCACGCTCGCCCGGTACTGGTCGGAGACCACGCGGCTCGGCTCGACCAGTGCCTCGACCAAGTCGGGCACCTGGAAGCGGCCGCCGGCCTGCGTGAGATCGGGGCCGGTCGCGCCGCCGTCGCCGCCGTACCGGTGGCAGACGATGCACCGCGCCGCGGCGAACGTCCGCCGCCCGCGGTCGAAGTCGCGGCTGCCGGGGGCCAGCCCGCGGTCGGCGGCCGCGAGGACCTCGGCCACGGTCCAGGTGCGGCCGGGGCCCTCGGGCTTGGGCAGCGGCGGCGGCACGTACGGCTTCCGGACACCGGTCGCCTCGAGCGCGAGCCGTTCGGTGTCGCTGAGGCCGTCGAGGCTCTCCGTCTCGATGTTCGTGAGAAACTTCTGGAAGCTGTTGCCGCCACCCCATTCGCGGGCCCGCGCGAACCAGTCGAGATAGGCCTTGCGATCGGCGGCGGTCCAGGCCTCCTTCTCCTTGACGGTCCGCAGCGCGTAGGCGTAGTGCACCTGGATCAGGTCGGACCGTCGCTCGAGCGACGACCGCACCGCCGAGCCGTACTGGGCATTGCGTTCCGCGAGCCGTCGCAGGTCGTCCTCGCGGGGTGCGAGATTCGTGTGCGAGGCGGTGGCGGTCGGAGCGGCCAGCAGCGCCACGAGCTTCGGCACGATGCCGGGGGCCCGCACCGCCACCAGCAGGCTCGCCAGCTCGCGATCGAGGTCGAATGAGCCGGACGGAAAGAACGGGGCGATCCGGTCCGCGATCGCCGCCTTGACCTCGGCCGGCGGGTCGCCGAGGCGGACGATCGCGAGCTCGACCGCCCGCGCCAGATCGAGGCGGCCGGCGTCGTCGAGCGTGCGCGGGTCGATGCCGTCGAGCGCCGCGAGGATGGCGGCCTGATCGGCCGGGTCGCCCTGCCGGGCCACGGCCACGGCGGCGGTGATTCGGCCCCGCGGCTCGGCGAGCCCAAGCGCCGCGTCGCGCCACAGCGCGATCGGCTGGTGCTCGAGCGCCACCCGGGCGGCGTGGCGGATGAACCGGTCTTCGTGGGCCAGATGGGGCAGGGCCGCGGCCACGTCCGCGGCGGGATCGTCACCCGCACGATGCAACGCCTCGAGCTCGCGCCGCAGCCGCCGCTCGGCGGCTCCCGCCCCGTCGCGGGCATCGACGGCCGCCGTCGGCTCGGAGCCCGCGTAGCGGACCCGGAAGAGTTCGCTCTGGCCGCCGCGGCCGCCGACCGCGAAGTAGATCGCCCCGTCGCGTCCGACCGTCGCGTCGGTGAGCGGTAGCGGTGTCCGCGCGAGAAACTCCTCCGTGCGGGCGGCGTACGTCGCGCCGCGCGGCTCGAGGTGGATCGCGTACATCGTGCCGAACGTCCAGTCGCACGCATAGAGCGCCCGCTGGTACCGGGCCGGGAACTTCGTGCCGTAGCCGAACGTCACGCCGACCGGCGAGCCGGGGCCGATGTCCACCGCGGCGGGCAGGCTGTCGGGAAACGCGGGCGACCACTTGCCGCTGCCGCTCCGCCAGCCGAGGTCGCTGCCGCTGATGGCATGGTTCACGCGGGTGGGCCGGTACCACGGCGTGCCGAAGTCCCACTCCATGTCGGCGTCGTACACGAACAGCTCGCCGTCGGCGTTGAAGGCCATGTCGTAGGGGTTGCGGTAGCCCGCGGTCCAGATCTCCCAGGCCCGGCCATCGCGGTCGGTGCTGGCGACGTAGCCGCCGGGCGCGAGCAGGCCCACGGCGTGGCCGCTCGCGTCCCACATCCGCGGAATCACCTGGTCTTCGTCCCAGTTGGCGGGCAGGCGGCTGGCCGCGGCCGCGGGCAGCGACGTCCGCCGCTGGTCCGTGCGGATGCCCCCCATCACGAGCGGAGGCGTGACGTCGGTGACGGAAAAGGGGAGCTTCGTGTGGTTGCCGCAGATGACGAACAGCCGCGTGCCGTCCGGCGAGAGGTGCACGGCGTGGGGCCCGTGCTCGCCGCCGCCGTCGAGGGCCCGCAGCTTCTCCACGCGATCGGGGCGGTCGTCGCCGTCGGGATCGGTCACGCGGTAGAGCCCGCTCCCGGGGCCGCCGTTGCAGACCGCGTACAGGGCGTCGAACGCCCAGAGCAGCCCCTGCGCCGACGTGATCGCCGCCGGCAGCCGCTCGACCGTCGTCGGCGCCGACCCGTCGAGCGGGGCCGGCGTGATCCGCACCAGCCCCTTGTCGCCCTGGTCGCTGGCGATGATCCGGCCCTGGGGATCCGTGGCCAGGCAGACCCACGAGCCGAGCTCGTCCTTCGGCACGACGAACAGCCGCTCGACGACGAAGCCGTCCGGCACCGCGAAGGGGGCTTCCGCGCCGGCCCCGACTGCCGCGGGCTCGTCACCGGGCCGCACCACCGGCATGGGGACGACCGGCTGCGTCCAGGTGCGCGGGGCGTCGGCGGCCACGGCCCCGATCGTCAACAGCGCCGTGGCGGCGAGGGCTGCAAGAGCATGCATGGCACACTTGACACTCATGGCACTCATGGCACGCATGGGCGGTCGTGGCCGGGGAATCACGAGAGCAGCCGGTCGACGCTCTCGAGCAGGCGGTCCATGGCGAACGGCTTGCGGATGTAGTCGTCCACGCCGAGCATCTCGGCATACGCCTTGTGCCGGCTCCCCTCGTTGGCCGTGATCATGATCACCCGCATCGGATTGGGGCGGCTGCGTCGGAGCTTCTCCAGCACGAGAAAACCGCTCCGCTTCGGCATCATCATGTCGAGCACCACGAGGTCGGGCTCCTCGGTTTCGGCGAGCGCCAATCCCTGGTTGCCGTCGCGGGCGACGAGGATCGTGTAGCCCCGCGATTCGAGAACCGTCCGCATCGACTCGACGATCTCCGGGTCGTCGTCGACCAGGAGGATCCGGCGGCCGCCCCCGGCGCCCGCAGTCGCGGCTGCCGGGCTTGGCGACTCATCACGGCCCGTCGTCGACGCCCGCGCCGTCTTCTTTGCCGCCCTTTTGACCGCCATCGATCCCTCCAGTCGCCTCCGGCCCGTGCTGCCTGCACGCCCGCAACCAAAATGGTATCACGCGACCGTGCCCGGGGCTACGCCGTGCCCGTCGGGTCGTCGCCCCCCCAAGCAGCAGGCGGCCGCGATCAGGCCCACGGCGGCGCCGAAGGCCACGTCGCTCGGATAGTGCGCCGATGTCGTCACCCGCTGGATGGCCGTCGCCGCGGCGAGCGCGGCGAACAGCGGCCAGCCGTGGGGATACCGCCATGCCAGCGCCGCCGCGAAGCCGGCGGCCACGGCGGAGTGCCCTGACGGAAAACTCATCAGGTCGGTTTTGTGCGGCTTGTCGACGGCCAAGACCGAGTCGCCGAACGTGCCGAGCCACGAGCCCGCCGCGGCGAGGTTCGCGGCCCGCGGGCGCACACGCTCCACCGACAGCTTCACGACGTCGACCAGCAGGCCGCCGAGATAGGTCGCGGCGATCATGCGGGCAAACGCCCGCTCGCCGGTCCCGAACCGTCCGGGCCACGGAAACCCGAGCGAACGATCGAGCGTCACCACGGCGATCAGGCCGATGGCAGCCCCCAGCGAATGACCGGTGATCTCGAGCAGGTTGATCAGGCGGCCGATCTCACCCGGAATCCGATGCGCCTTGCACCACCGCGCCGTGGGAAGGTCGATCAGCAGGGCGGCGGCCCCCACCGCCACGAGGACCGTCGCGATCCCGAGCAGGGACGCCTGGAACGACGTGATTCGTCGGCCGCGAGCGGTGACGTGGCGGGAGATCGTCATGCCCGAAGTGTCGCAGACGGCCCCCGAGCCCGTCGAGATGTGTTTGCGGGCCTCGGCGACCGCGAGAGGGCACGCGCGTCGCCGCGGTTGCCGTTACTGCCAGAGGCTCCGATCCAGGAGTCGGTAGTTGATCGCCTCGCTGATGTGCGCGCACGAGATCAGGTCGGCGGCATCGAGGTCGGCGACGGTGCGAGCCACCCGCAGCACCTTGTCGTGGGCCCGCGCGGAGAGGCCGAGATCGGCGACGGCCGCGCGGAGCAGTTCCGAGGCGGCAGGCTCGGTCCGGCAGTGCTCCCGAATCTCGCGGCTCGACATCCGCGCGTTGCACCGGGGGCCACGCGCGGCAGCGTCGCCGAACCTGGCCGCTTGGCGGATTCGGGCCGCCAGCACGGCCTCCCGCAGGTGGCCGCTCGACGTACCCGGCCTGGATGCCGAGAGCTCGCGAAAGGGCACGGCCGGCACCTCGAGGTGGATGTCGATGCGATCGAGCAGCGGCCCCGAGATCTTGCCCATGTACTTCTCCACCGCCGGCCCCGTGCACTGGCAGGCCCGCCGGGGATCACCGCGATAGCCGCAGGGGCAGGGATTCATGGCGGCGACGAGCATGAAGTCGGCCGGAAACCGCGTGGTCGACTTGGCCCGGCTGATCGTCACGGCTCCCTCCTCGAGCGGCTGCCGCATCACCTCGAGCGTCCGCCGCTGGAACTCGGGAAGCTCGTCGAGAAACAACACGCCGTTGTGGGCGAGCGAAATCTCCCCGGGCATCGGGATCGAGCGGCCGCCGACGAGGCCGGCCTCGGAGATCGTGTGGTGCGGGGCCCGGAAGGGTCGCGTGGCCAGCAGCGGCTGGCCGGGCTGCATCAGCCCGAGCGCGCTGTAGATCCGCGTGGTCTCGATCGACTCCTGCGCCGACAGCGGCGGCAGGATCGTGGGGATCCGCTTCGCGAGCATCGTCTTCCCGCCGCCAGGCGGACCGACCATCGCGATGTTGTGCCCGCCCGCGGCCGCCACGCAGATCGCCCGCTTCGCCGCCTCCTGGCCACGGACGTCGGCGAAGTCGACGTCGTAGGTGGCGAACCGGTCGAACCACTCGCTGACTCGCGGAGGCGCCGGCGGGATGTGCAGCTCGCCGGCGAAGAACCGCACCGCCTCCGTCAGCGACGCCACGGGGATCACATCGATGTCTTCCACCACGGCTGCCTCGGTGGCGCTGGCCGTCGGCACCACGATGCCCTTGAGCCGCCGTCCCTCTCGCTCGCGGTTCTGGCGGGCGGCCGCCATCGCGATCGAGAGGGTGCCCCGCGCCGGCCGCGTGGAGCCCTCCAGCGACAGCTCTCCCACCACGGCATAGTCGGCCAGCCGCTCGGTCGACACCTGCCCGCTGCCCGCGAGGATCCCCAGCGTGATCGGCAGGTCGAACGTGGCGGCCTGCTTCGGCAGCTCCGCCGGGGCGAGGTTGACGACGATCCGGTCGTTGGGCCGGTTGAACCCCGAGTTGACCATCGCCCTGGCCACGCGGTGCGTGCTCTCGCGGATGGCGGTGTCGGCCATGCCCACGAGCACCGTGGCCGGCAGGGCGCCACCGGAGACATCCACCTCCACGTCGACAGGAATGGCCTCGATCCCGAACAATGAAAACGTTTGCAGACGGGCGAGCATGGATCACCTCCGACGCGAGGACTCAATCACGATGCCACAGAGTGTACACGCGTACAGTATTCTGTCAACCCATGTCGGCTGGCGGGCGGTGGCGGCCTGGATCGGCGTCGCCGTGGCCGTGGTCGGGCCCCGGCCGGCGCGGGCCGCCGAGGGCATGTGGCTGCTGACGGCGCCTCCGGTGGACCGCATCGAGCGCGAGACCGGCATCCGGCTCACCGGCGACTGGCTGCGGCACCTTCAGGGGGCGAGCGTGCGGTTCAGCAGCGGCGGCTCGGGGGCGTTCGTGTCGGACACGGGCCTGGTGCTGACCAACCATCACGTCGGTGCCGATGCGATCGCCAAGCTGGGCGACCCGATGCATGACTACCTCCGGGACGGGTTCGTCGCTGCGACGCCCGCCGCCGAGCTCCGCTGCCACGACCTCGAGCTCAACGTGCTGGTCTCGATCGAGGACGTCACGGCCCGCGTCGTGGCGGCGGTGCCCGCGGACGCGCCGGCCGACGAGGCGCTGGCCGCGCGCCGCGCGGTGCTGGCCGCGATCGAGCAGGAGTCGCTGGCGGCCACCGGGCTCCGGAGCGACGTGGTCACGCTCTGGCAGGGGGGCGGCTATCACCTCCACCGATCCAAGCGGTACACCGACGTGCGGCTGGTGTTCGCGCCGGAGCAGCAGATCGCCTTCTTCGGGGGCGACGCCGACAACTTCGAGTTTCCGCGGTACGACCTCGACGTCTGCCTGTTTCGCGCCTACGAAGACGGCCGGCCCGCCCGGGTCGAGCACCACCTGGCGTGGGCCGCCGCGCCGGTGAGGCAGGGTGACGCGGTGTTCGTGTTCGGCCATCCCGGGCACACCGACCGCGGGGCCACCGTGGCGGAGCTGGAATCGCTCCGCGACCACCGGCTGCCGCTCGACCTCCGTATCCTCCACCGCCTCGAGTCGCTCCTCGGGGCCTACGCGGCCCGCGGCCCGGAGGAGCGGCGACAGGCGACGCCGGACTTGCGCGGCGTGGAGAACGGCCGGAAGGCCCGGTCGGGGATTCTCGCGAGCCTGCTCGACCCGCGGGTGATGGAGGCGAAGCGGCGGACCGAAGAGCGGCAGCGGACTGAGATCGAGCCGGGGCTTCAGGGCCGCGTGTCGCCCTTCACCCGCATCGAGGCCGCCCAGCGGCGGCTCGACGGCATCGCGGAACGGCATCGCCTCCTCGAGGGAGCCGCCGGGTTCAACAGCGAGTTCTTCCGCAATGCCCGCGTGATCCTGCGCGGCGCGGCGGAGCGGGCGAAGCCCAACGGCGAACGGCTCCGCGAGTATCGCGACTCCAACCGCGCGTCGCTCGAGCTGCAGCTGTTTTCCGACGAACCGCTGGAGGACGCCCTCGAGACCGTCAAGCTCGCCGACTCCCTCACCTTCCTGGCCACGTCGTTGGGGCCGGACGACCCGCTCGTGGCGCGCGTGCTCGACGGCCTGCCCCCCGCCGAACGGGCCGCCCGGCTGGTCGCCGGCACCGAGCTGGGCCGTCGGCCGCCCGCCGCCGCCCGCCGCGACACGCGGCGCGAGCTCGTCGCCGGCGGGCCGGGGGCGATCGCCGCGGCGCACGACCCGATGCTCGCCCTGGCGGCGTGCGTGGACGAGGAGGCCCGCCGGCTTCGCGCGCTGGCCGAGGCGGCCGACGAGGAGAAGAAGCAGGCCCACGAAGAGATCACCCGCGCGCGGTTCGCCCGCGAGGGCACCGCGCTCTACCCCGACGCCACGTTCACGCTCCGGCTCTCGTACGGCATCGTCACCGGCGGTACGCAGGCGGGAGCGGCCTATCCCGCCGTCACCACCATCGCCGGCCTGTTCGCCCGGGCCGCGGAGAAGGGGGAGACGCCGCCGTTCGATCTGCCGCCGCGCTGGCGGGAGGCGCGGACGAGGCTGGCCCGCGACCAGGCCTTTCTCGACACGCCCCTCAACTTCGCGAGCACCGCCGACATCATCGGCGGCAACTCGGGAAGCCCGGTGGTGAACGCCGCCGGTGAGCTCGTGGGCGTGATCTTCGACGGCAACATCGACTCGCTCATCCTCGCCGTCGTCTACGACGAGCGGGCCCGTGCGGTCGCCGTCGCGGCCGACGCCATTCGCGCGGCCCTGGAGCAGGTGTATCCGGAGGCCGTGACGCTCCGCGAGGATCTGCTGACACGTCCCCCCCGGGATCGCTAGACTCCCGCGGCCGGTCCGTTCGCTCGACCGCCTTCGTCCCCCGAGGATCCCGCCGTGAGCCGTACCCGCCTGCTTCGTGTCGTCGCGCTGGGCGTGGCCGTGTGTCTGGCCGTGCCGCTCACCGCGCCGCGGGCTGCCGAGGATGACGCCCCGGGCATCAGCCTCGCCGGACTGCGGCTCGGCGACGGAGTGGCGGGGCCCGCGGTGTCGGCCCAGGCGCTCGTCCACCGGGTGGTCGTGCTCGAGTTCTGGGGCGTCAACTGCCCCCCCTGCATCCGCAGCATGCCGGCGCTCGAGCAGCTGCATCGCGACTATGCGGCCGCGGGCCTGACGGTGATCGGGGCGCACGCCCAGCAGGCGTCGGCGGAGGAGATCCGGGAGGTCGTCGAGCAGCTTGGGGTGACGTTTCCGATCGTCGCGTCGGCGACGGTCGAGGGAGGCATGGACTTCTCGGGCATTCCGCATTGCATGGTGTTCGACCACACCGGCGCATGCGTCTACCGCGGGCATCCCAACCGGGCCCACGACGTGATCGTGGCGGCGGTGCGGTCGTCGCCGGCGGCGGTCCTGGAAGGCCGCTCCCTCGTCAGGCTCGCGCCGCTCGCCAGCCAGCTCCGCGACGAGGCTGCGTTCGGCGGCGTCTTGCGGCGGGCTCAGGGGCAGGCCGCCTCGAAGGACAAGGAGGTCGCGGACGAGGCGGCCTACCTCGTGGACAAGCTCGAGGCTCATGGCCGGCGGCTCCTCGAGGCTGCCGAGGCCGCGAAGGTCGAAGACCCGCTTCGGTCCCTGCATTTCGTGCAGCGGTGCGCGACGGCGTATCGCGGCACCGCCCTCGGCCGGGAGGCGGCGGAGCTCGCGGCTGCGTGGAAGAAAGACGAAGCCTTTCAAGACGGCCTCGAGGCGGCGCGGCAGTGCCGGAAGCTGGAGGTGGCCCGGGCCCGCATCGCGAAGTCGCTCGGCGATCCGGATGAGATCACGCCCGAGATGGCGGAACGCATTCCGGACGGTGTGCGGCGGCAGCTCGCCGCCACGGCCGCCAGCGTGCAGCGGCTGGGCCCCGGCTCCGCGAGCGCCGAGCGTGCGGAGGCGATCGCCGAGGAACTCGGGCTGAGCGTCGTCCGCTAGGGGGCGGGTAGGGGGCCGGGCCTGACGTCCGCGGAGACAAAACCATCACCATGGATCCTCTCATGACCCTGCACCTGACCCAGCACCTGGGCCGGCGGGCCGCGATCGCCTGGCTGCTCGCGGCCGCGACGGCCGTCGCGGCGGAGTCCGACTGGCAGCCGCTGTTCGACGGCCGATCGCTCGGCGACTGGGAGGCGACGCCCTTCGGTGGCGGCGCCGCGCCGACGGTGGTCGATGGGGCGATCCGCATCGAGCCGGGTGCCGACCTGAACGGCGTCACGTGGCACGGGGATTTTCCCCGCGTCGGCTACGAGCTGGCGCTCGAGGCCCGCCGGGTGGACGGCAACGACTTCTTCTGCGGCCTGACCTTCCCGGTGGGCGAGCGCTGCTGCACGCTGATCCTGGGTGGCTGGGGCGGCGCGGTGACCGGCCTGTCGTGCATCGACGGCCGCGATGCCGGCGACAACGAGACGACCGATGCGATGACCTTCGAGCGGGGACGCTGGTACGACGTCCGCGTGCGGGTGACGGCGGACCGGATCGAGTGCTTCGTCGATGGCGCGGCGATCGTGGATCAGGACATCGAGAACCGGCGGATCGACGTGCGGGCGGAGGTGATTCCCAGCCAGCCGCTCGGCATCGCGACCTACGCCACCACCGGCGAGGTGCGGCGGATCCGGTGGCGGCCGCTCGTGTCGCCATGACCATGCCCCCGCCCGACCCAGCGGCCGACCGACCGGCGGCCGGGGAAGAACGTGACCGGCTGCGGCAGCGGATCGCCGAGGAGGCCGCGCGGTCGATGGCCCGCGGGAGCGACGCTCGGCGGGCAACCTTTCGGGCGGCCCGACGGGTGGCCCGCGGCTGGGTGCCGGACGACCGTCTGCCGCGGCCCGACGAGGTGTGCGACGAGGTCCGGCGCGAGCTCGACTCCACGGCGTCGCTCCAGCCGCTCGTCGGCGACCGCTTCGACGCGCTGGCGGCGGCCGTGTCGATCCTGGCCACGGTGCGGCAGGATCCGGTCCGCTGCCCGGAGGGGGATGCGCTCGAGCATTCGCTGCAGGTCTTCGACCGCGTGCACCGGGAGCGGCCCTTCGACGAGGAACTCCTCACCGCGGCTCTCGTCCACGACGTGGGCCGGGCGATCGACCGGAGCGATCCGGTGGCCGCGACGCTCGCCGCGGTGGGCGATCTCGTCACCGAGCGGACGCGGTGGCTCGTCGAGAGCCTGCCGGCGGCGCGGGCACACGTGGAGCGGACGCTCGGCCACCGGGCCCGGCGGCGGCTCGAGTCGCACCCCGACTTCCTCGACGCCCTGCTGCTGGCCGAAGCCGACCGGTCGGGGCACGCCCGCGGCTATCCGGCGCCCACGCTCGACGAGGCCGTCGCGATCCTTCGCGGCCTGGAGCAGGCGGGCTAGCTCGCGCGGCCTCGCGGCCGGCCGGATCGGCCCGCGTCACTCGGGCGGCTGGCCGTCGAGCGCGGCGCGGACGGCCTCGCGCGCCTCGCGCCAGCGGGTCTTCACGGTCCGCTCGCTGCACCCGAGGAGTCCGGCGATCGTCTTCTGGTCGGCGTCGAGATACCACACGAGGTGAAACACCTCGCGGAGTTCGGCCGGCAACGCGGTGATGGCCTCGTGAAACTGCGTCCACCGCTCCAGGGAGTCTGGCGGTGCGGTCGGATCGGCGATCGGCTCGGGCGGACCCCCGCTGGTCGGATCCGTCGCCGGGCGGCCCAGGTGGGTGGCGTGGTTGGCCGCGAACGACTGGGGGCCGGCGTGCCGCCTCGCCAGGTCGATGAGTTCCCGGTGAATCTGGGTCGCGGCCAACGCCATGATCGCGCGGGGCGAGTCGAGCTGGAGCTGGCCGAGAGCCCGATGCAGCCGCATGGCGGCGTTCTGGAACACGTCGTCGGTGTCGTCCCAGCGGCGGACGTTCGGAAACCGGGCGAGCATCCGGCTGGCGAGCACCCGCAGGCGGGCGGAGCAGAGTTCGATGATCGTGTCGCGGGCCGTCAGATCGCCGTCGGCCAGCCGCTGCAGGCAGGACATCAGGCGGGACGAGTCGGGATCGGGAGTCGTGGCCATGGATCACGAGCACCAGCGGGGACCGAGCCTCAGATGGATCGTATCCGGGTCGGCCGTCGGGGCCATGCCGGAAAACGGCCGTGGAAACACCCCGGTGGCGGCCGGAGAAAGATTTTTGCCCCTTCGAAGCATGAGTCTCGCTTGAGAAGGTTAGAGAGGTGTTTCGAGCATGGAACAAAGTCGTTCGTTGGGAATGCGTCGCCAGCGTCCCCCTGGAAAAGGACGCCACTTTGGCTCGGCCCGGGCGCGACAGCCGCGGCTGATGGGGCTTCTGGGCCTGCCGGTGGCGGACCACGACCCCGTCACGATCATCACGGCGGCCCAGATCCGGCTTCGCCGGTGGCGGCGGCTGCTGAATGACGGCCCGGTGGGCAAGGCCCCGGATCGCACGGCGGCCGCGAACGACCGGATTCGACGGATCACGCAGGCGCGAGACGCCCTCCTGCGGCGGGCGGTCGTGCCCGAGGACAACGGGGTGTGGAACTGACCCGCCACGCGGTCCGGGGCCGTCGGGTGGGGGGTATAACGGCGACATGGCCGCCGATTTCTCCGATGCTGCCCGTGCCGGCGATCCGTCGGTGCCGCCGCATTCCACTTCGGACACCGACGCTGCGGCGTTGACCGGCGTCGATGAGCACTTCGGATTCGGCGCCGGTGCGGAGCCCGGCGGCGGGTCTACCGGCGTCTCGCGTCGATCCCGTGGCGCCGGCCCCCTGCCGCCGGGCTTCAGCCTCGGAGGGGTGACGCTCGTCCGCCTGATCGCCGAGGGGGGCATGGGCCGCGTGTACGAGGGTCGCCAGGCGGCGCCGGAGCGGCTGGTGGCGGTGAAGGTGCTCCGCGGTGGCTTCGCGTCGTCGCTGCTCGTGCGGCGGTTCGAGTACGAGGCCCGGGTCTTGGCCCGACTCCGCCATCCCCACATCGCGCAGATCTTCACCTTCGGCACCTTCGACGACGGCGATGGCATCGTGCCGTACTTCGTGATGGAAATGGTGGAGGGGGCGCTGCCCATCACGCGATCCGCCGGCGACCGGCGGCTGGGGGTCCGCGAGGTCGTCGCGCTCGTTCGGAGGGTGTGCGCCGCGGTGGCCCACGGGCACCAGAAGGGGGTGATCCACCGCGACCTCAAGCCCGGCAACATCCTCGTCGATGCCGCGGGCGAGCCGAAGGTGATCGACTTCGGCGTCGCCCGCTCGATCGATCCCGAGGCGGGCGAGCCCACGCAGATGACACGCGCCGGCGACGTGATCGGCACGGTGCGGTACATGAGCCCGGAGCAGCTCGGCGTGGGGGATGGCGACGTCGATGCCCGCAGCGATGTCTACGCGCTCGGACTGGTGCTGCACGAGGTGCTCACCGGCACGATGCCCTACGATCTGCGGGGCGCGTCGTTTCTCGAGGCGGCCCGGGTGCTCGGAGATCCGGCGCCGGTGTCGACGGCGGCCGTCGACCGCGTTGCCCGGAGCGCCGGTGTGCCGGCGGCCGACGCCCGGGCACTGGCGACGATCGTGGCCACGTGCCTCGAGAAGAGCCCGGCGGGCCGCTACGCGACCGCCGTGGAGCTGGAAGCCGAGCTCGGCCGGTGGCTCGCGGGCGATGCGATTCTCGCGCAGCCGCCGACGCCGGCCGAGGTGCTCCGCCGATTCGCCCGCCGGCACTGGGCGGCGACCGCGGCCGCGGTGTCGGCGCTGGCGGCCCTCGTGGCCGCGACGGGAGGCATCTCCTTCTTCTACGTGCGGGCGGAGCGGCAGCGGCTCGTGGCCGAGGAGGCCCGGCTCGTCGCGGAACAACGGCAGGACGAGGCGGGGCGGCAGGCCGCCGCGGCCCGGGCGCAGCTGTACGTCTCGAACGTGCTGCTCGCCGCCGCCGCCCGCGACCGCGACAACGTCGTGGAGGCCGAGCGGCTGCTCCGCGACGCCCGGTCGCTCGTGGACGACGCCGGCACGACGAATCCCGTGGAACTCGGCTGCCTGGCGGCGTCGCTCGACGAGTCGGTGGACGAGGCCGGCGGGCACGCCGGCATCGTCACGGCGGTGGGCGCTGCACCCGACGGCACGGCGATCGCCAGTGGTGCGACCGATGGCCGCGTGCGCCTCGGCCGCTTGTCCGGAGCAAGGCTCGCTTGGAGCGAGGCCCCGATCGGCACGCACGACGGGCCCGTCTGGGCCACCGCGTTCTCCGCCGACGGCCGGCTGCTGGCGACGACCTCCGGCGACGGCGTCGTGCGGATCTGGGCGGTGGCCGGCCGCGCTCCGGTGGCCACGCTCACCGGGCACGACGGGGCCACGTACGCCGCCGCCTTTTCCGCCGACGGCAGCCTGCTCGCCACGGGCGGCCGCGACCGCGTCGTGCGGCTCTGGGACTGCGGCACCTGGACGGTGCGGGCGGAGCTCCGCGGCCACGAGGGCACCGTGTTTTCTGCGTCGTTCGCGGCCGACGGCCGGACGCTCGCCACGGCGTCGGTCGATCGCACGGTGCGGCTCTGGGATCCGGCCACGGGCACGGAGACGGGGCGGCTCACGGGGCACGAGGGCCGCGTCTTCGCCGTGGCGTTCGCGCCCGACGGCTCCACGCTGGCGACCGCCGGCGAGGATGGCGCCGCGCGGATCTGGGACCTGGCCGGAGGGGTCACACGACACGTCCTCGAGCATCCATTTCGCGTCAACGGCGTGGCGTGGGTCGACGGCGGCCGCCGGCTGGCGACCGCCTCGGGCGACGGGGTCGTCCGGGTCTGGAATGCCGCCGACGGCCGGGCCGCCGAGCGGCTGCTCGGGCACACGGCGCCGGCGTGGTCGATCGCCTCCGCAGGGACCTCGGCCTGGGTGGTCACGGGCGGCGCCGACGGCACCGTGAGGCTCTGGGACGTGGACCGCCGCGTCGGGCCGGTGATGCCCTGTGGCGACCGGGTGCTGGCGGTGGCCTGCTCGCCGGACGGCACCGCGATCGCGACGGCCCTCGCCTCCTCGACGGTGCGGCTCTGGGACGCCCGCACGCTGGAGGCCGGACCGCTGCTCCGCAAGGCCGTGGGCCGCGTCAACGACGTGCGGTTCACGCCCGATTCGGCGACGGTCGTGGGGGCCTGCGACGACGGGAGCGTGCAGCTCTGGGATCGGGCCACCGGCCACCGCCGGGAGTGGCTCAAGCCGCACGACCGGCGGGTGTACGCGGTCGACGTGTCGCGCGACGGAGCGCTGATCGCCACCGCGTCGGAAGACGGCACGGCCCGCGTCTGGAGTCTTGCCACCGCGGCGCCGGTGGGCGAACCCCGGCGTCACGGCCGCCGCGTGCTGGGCGTGGCCATCGCTCCGGCCGGCGACCTGCTCGCCACGGCTGGAGACGACCGGTCTGCGCGGCTCTGGCGGATGCCCGACGGCCCCGAGGTCGGTCGGTTCGAGGAGCACGAGGGGCCGGTCAACTGGGTGGCCTTTTCGGCGGATGGCCGGATGCTCGTCACCGCCTGCTCCGATGCGACCGTGCGGGCGTGGAGTGTCGCCGATGGCAGCCTGATCTCCGTGATGACCGGGCCGGCCCGGCAGGTGTGGAAGGCCGCGTTCTCGCCGGATGGGAAGCGGGTGGCCGCGGTCTCGGCCGACGGCACGGCGCAGGTGTGGGACGTGGCGAGCGGCCGCGCCCTGCCGATGCTCCGCGGGCACACCGACCAGGTCTGGGGCGTGGCCTTCGCACCCGACGGCCGGGCGCTCGTGACGGGCTCGTGGGACGGCACCGCGCGGCTCTGGGGCGTGAGCACGGCGGAGATCGCCCGCCGGCGGCTGGCGGCCGCTGGCCCCCGCGTTGGCGCCGCCGGGCTGCCTGACTCAGGGAGTGCGAGGCCGTAGGGCGTCCGGCCGCCTCACGCGGAGGCGAGCACCTCGCCGAGGGTCTTCTGCAGGACGGCGCCGCTGGCCTTGAGGGCCTGCATTTCCTTCGGCCAGAGCTCGATCTCGAGCGTCTTCTCGGCTCCGGACCGGCCCACGACGGTGGGCACGGAGAGGGCCACGTCGCGGAGGCCGTAGCAGCCCCGCTGGACGGTCGACACCGGCAGCAGCCGCTTCGCATCGAGGGCGATCGCGTGGATCACCTCGGCGATCGACACGCCCACGGCGAAGCCGGCGCCCGTCTTCTTCTTGATCATCTCCGCGCCGCTCGTCTTCGCCCGCTGGAAGACGTCGGCGCCGAGCTTCGGCGTGAAGCCGGGCACCTTCTCCAGCGGCAGTCCGGCGACGCTCGCGCTCGACCACACCGGCACCATGCTGTCGCCGTGCTCGCCCAGGATCATGGCCTGCACCTGCGTGGCCGGGCACGAGAGATTCAGGGCGAGCAGGGCACGGAAGCGGAGCGTGTCGAGCAGCGTGCCGAGGCCGATCACGCGGCCCTGGGGCAGGTCGAGTTCCTTCTCGGCCAGGTAGGTGAGGATGTCGACCGGGTTCGAGACCACCAGCACGATGGCGTCGCGGCGCAGGCCCTTGGCCCGGATCTCGGCGAGGATCGACCGGAAGAGCACGACGTTGCGGTTGATGAGGGCCAGCCGGCTCTCGTCGGGTTTCCGCCGCAGGCCGGCCGTGATGCAGATCACGTCGGCGTCGGCGAGGCACTCGTAGCCTCCCGCGCGGATCACCTGGTCGGCGATCGCGGGCGCGCCGTGCATCATGTCGAGCGCCTGCCCGTCGGCCAGGTCCGCGTTGGCGTCCACGATCACGAGCTCGTGAACGATCCCGCCGAGCTGCAGCGCGAAGCCCGCCGAGGAGCCGACGATCCCGCCGCCGCCGATGATGCCGACCTTCATGGTGTGTTCTCCGAGACGTGGGGCGATCAGGCTGCCGCAATGCCGAGCTGCTTGCAGACCTGCTCCGTCACGATCTTGATCAGGGCCTCGGTGTCGAGGCCGGCGGGCGTCACGGGGCGGGTCGCATTTTCCGGGTCGGCGCCCATCGGGTGCGGGGCGTCGAAGGCCTTACGGGTCACGCCCGTCGTGCCCCAGCTGGCGCGGAAGACGTCGTTCGCGCAGATGTCGCAGTTCTCCATGTCCTTCTCGAGCCGGGGGTCGGTGTAGCCCCACTTGGCCTTGAGGTCGAGGAGCTCCTTGGTCTCCGTCTTGGTGAGATACGTGACCCGTCCGAGGTCCTTGGAGAGCATCAGGATCCGGCAGTAGGCGTCGAGGATCTCGGTCCACCAGTAGGCCTTTTCGACCGTCTCGCCGAAGCTCACGGTGCCGTGGTTGGCGAGGATCACGACGTTCGACTTCTTGACGAACGGCTTGACGGTGTCGGCGAACTTCTGGCCGCCGGGGGTCTCGTAGCGGGTGATCGGCACGTCGCCGAGAAACACCTCGACCTCGGGCAGCACGCACTGCGGGATCGGCTCCCGGGCCACGGCGAAGGCAGTGGCGTGGGGCGGATGGCAGTGGACCACCGAGTTCACGTCGGGGCGATCCTTGAGGATCGTGAGGTGCAGGAGAATCTCGCTCGATCGCTTGCGGTTGCCCGCGATCTGCTTCCCCTCCATGTCGACGATGCACAGGTCGGAGGGCTTCATGAAGCCCTTCGAGATCATCGTGGGGGTGCAGAGCACGGCGTCCGGTCCGAGGCGGAACGAGATGTTGCCGTCGTTGCCGGCCGCGAAGCCCTTGGCGTAGATGCGGCGGCCGATGTCGCAGATTTCTTCCTTGAGCTGGTTGAGCGACTTGTCGGTGGTCTTCGGGATGATGGTGGGCATGGCTGCTCCTTCGGGGTTCGCGTCCTAACGATTCTTGCCCACGCTGCCGGTCGCGGGCGGATTGCCGGACGGGGAATGCGGGGCGGCGGTGTCGGTCGTGCGGGTCATGCGGGCCGTGCGGTGGGGATGGCGAGCCGGTCGATGAGGGCGGCCACGTAGGCGTCGATCGGCTTGTCGAGCGGCCGGAACGGCTGGGCCGCCTCGCCCCCCTCGCTGAACGCCACGAGCTGGCCGTCGCCGGCGCCCAGATCGTCCCAGGCCACGAGCGGCTCGGCCGGTCCGTCGCCGCGCTCCAGATCGGCGGCCGCGAGGGGCACGACGAGCCGCAGCACCCCGCCCCGGATCGTGGGATGGGGTTCGACGAGCGTCACCGTGCCGATCGTGATGCCGAGTCGCATGGCTCAGTGGGGGTGGGTGGTGCAGCCGCAGCCGGGAGCCGCGGCGGCGAGTTCGGGAGGAATCGCCGCCGCCGGGCCGCGGTGGAAGTCGCCGCAGAGCCGTTCGAGGCCGCCGGCGGGAAACGCTGCGGGATCGACGACGAGCAGGTTGGCGGCGGCGTCGGCCGCGGCGGCGGCCAGCGTCGCGGCGTCGCGGGCCGTGACGGCTCGCAGGCTGGCCGAGCGGTTGGCGAGCACGGCGGCGACGGCCGGCCGGCTGGTGAGCAGGATGCCGCGGGCCGCGTCGCGGGAGGCGTGGCCCGCCAGGGCCGCGATCACGTCGGCGAGCCCGGAGGCTGGCAGGCTCTGGGCGGCTGGAATCGCGCGGGCGATGGCGGCCGCTCGGGTCGCCACGTCGCCGCGGCAGGCGGCCTGGGCGATGAAGAACGGCCGCGTGGGGGCCGCCGCCGCCATCGGGCTTCCCCGCACGATCGTGATGCCGCGTTCGCGGGCCCGGTCGGCGGCCGAGGGGGTGATCACCGCGGTGGCCACCGCGGCGACCTGGCGGACGCCCGCCGGAATCCGCTCGATGCTGGCCACGGTCACCACCCGCTCGGGGATCGTGGCTGCAGCTGCGGTGACGGCCGGGGCCGCGGCGGCCGTCAACGCGGCGGCTGGGCCCCTGCTGGCGGCCTGTCCGGCGGTGATCCGGCGGATCACCTCGGCGACGAGGGCCTGCACCGCGGCAGCGTCGAGATTCGCGGGCGTGCTCACGACGGTGCTCCGGGGGGGTCGATGAGGGCGATCGTGCTCCAGCGGGCCGGCGTGGCGTCGCTCGCCAGCACATCCCGCAGGAGGCGGCCGTAG
>JBIIMU010000197.1:0-5410 GCA_044337845.1 Pirellulales bacterium
CGGCCATGAGCGGCTGCGCGACGAGCAGCCGCGCGCCGGCGAGCGACGGGTGCTTCACCGTCGCGGTCGCGGTGCCGATGATCCGGGCCAGGTGCATGGAGAGAGCCGGTCTGGAGGGTTTCGCGTGGGTCAGGAGCATCACGAGCGGACGGCCGCCGGGCTGCCGAGAATCCGCAGGTCATCGACGAGCGTGCACCGCCGCTGGCGGGTGAACGTGAGCGGCGTCGTCACGCCCTCGCCGGTGGGCGTGGCGATCGAGAACGAGAGATAGCCCTCGCCGCCGAGGCCGAGGCCGGCCACGCTCGGGCCGTTCTTCACGAACAGCGTGGTGTCGAGCAGGCGGCCCATCCGCGTCATCGTGCGGACGTCGGTGGAGTGGATGATCGCCGTGTGGCGGAAGCCGTGCTCGCTCTCGTGGGCCAGGCGGATCGCCTCGTCGGCGTCCCGGCAGCGGACGAAGGGCACGAAGGGCATCATCTGCTCGACGGGCACGAACGGATTGGCGTTGTCGGTCTCGCCGAACAGGAGCTCGATGCCGGCGCCGCAGGCGGCGCCGGCCGCCTGGGCCAGCACGGCCGCGTCCTGGCCGATGAAGTCCTTGCAGGGCACGAGGTGGCGGTGCTCTCCGTCGCCCGCCATCACCAGCGCCCGCTTCGTGAGGGCGTCGACCTGCGATCCGGACAGCCGCAGAGCCCCCGCCCGCTCCATCGCCGCCAGCATCCGCTCGAACACGCTCGCCACCACGAACACCTGCTTCTCGCCGATGCACAGCAGGTTGTTGTCGTAGGCGGCGCCCGCGATGATCGAGCGGGCGGCGTTGTCGAGATCCGCGGTCTCGTCGACCACCACCGGGGGATTGCCCGGGCCGGCCACGATCGCCCGCTTGCTCGACTGGAGGGCGGCCTTGGCCACGGCGGGCCCGCCGGTCACGCAGATCAGCTTCACGCCCCGGTGGTTGAAGAGCTGCCCGGCCGACTCGAGCGACGGCTCCGCCACCAGCGACACGAGGTTGTCGATGCCGAGATCACGGTGGATCGCGGCGTTGAACCGCCGCACGCCCTCGGCCGCGACCTTCCGCCCGCTGGGGTGCGGGTTGACGACGACCGTGTTGCCGCCGGCGATCATGTTGATGGCGTTGCAGGCGATCGTGGGGAGCGAGTGGGTGACGGGCGTGATCGCCCCGATCACGCCGAACGGCGCGTGCTCGATCACGGCCAGGCCGTGGTCGCCGCTGAACACCTCGCTCTGCATGAACTCCACGCCCGGCACCTTCTCGCCGAGCACCTTGAGCTTGCCGATCTTGTGGTCGAGCCGGCCGATCTTCGTCTCGGCGAACTCCATCCGGCCGAGCTCCTCGGCGTCGTCGATCGCAATCCGGCGGATGTGGGCGATCGCGCGGCGGCGGCCCTCGACCCCGAGCCGCTCGAGCTGCTCGAAGGCCTCGGTCGCGGCCCGCACGGCCTCGTCCACGGAGGAGAACACCCCATGGGCGCCCTCCAGCGAGCCCGAGGCGTGCGGGGCAGGGGGGCTGCCGGCGGGTCGGCCCGCGCCGGAGGCGGCGATCTCGGCGAGCACCTGGCGGACGATGGCGGCGATGTCGGGAGAGGCGGTGGTCATGCTCATTTCCTGCTGAAGACTTCCTGGCCCCCGACGCGGACGGTGTCGACGAGGCCGATCACCACGGCGTCGATGGGCAGTGACTTGGTTTCGGGGGTGAGGCGGGCGCTCGAGCCCTGCGTGACGAGCACGAACTGCCCCTCACCGGCGCCGAGCGTGTCGACGGCGATGAAGGTGCGTCCGGTCGAGACGAGCGTGCTTCGGGTCTTCTCGTCGAGCCGGTAGGGCTCCACGACGAGCAGCTTGTGGCCGGTCATCGCCTCCGCCTTCTGCGTGGCCACGACCGATCCGGTCACCAGGGCGACGAACATCAGGCACCTCTTCCGCGCGTGGTCTCTCGGTCGGCCGCCAGCAGGTCACGCGCCTGCCGGGCGACGATCAGCTCCTCGTTGGTGGGAATCACCCAGATCGCGACCCGCGACGAGGCGGCGTGGATCGCCCGTTCACCGCCGGTGCGGGCCGCATTGTGCTCCGGGTCGAGCGCGATCCCGAGCTCGGACAGTCCGGCCACGACGGCGGCCCGCGTCAGCGGCGAGTTCTCGCCGATGCCGCCGGCGAAGCCGATGGCGTCGAGGCCGCCGAGCTCCACGATCCCGGCCCCGAGCCAGTGGCGGATCGACGCCACGTAGACGTCGATCGCCGTGCGGGCCCGCGCGCTCCCGGCCGCCGCGGCCTCTTCGAGGTCGCGCATGTCGCCGGAGGTGCCCGACATTCCCGCGAGCCCGGCCTTGCCGGAGAGTTCGGCGAGCAGGTCCTCGAAGCCGCGGCCCGTCTGCTTGGCCACGTGCAGCAGGGCGAAGGCATCGAAGTCGCCCGCCCGGTTGTTCTGGGGCAGGCCCGACTGCGGGCTCATGCCCATCGACGTGCCCACGCTCCGGCCGTCCTTGATCCAGCACACGCTGCTCGACCCGCCGAGGTGGCAGGAGATCGCCCGGCGGCCCGCCGGCACGAGCTCCGCGAGTCGGCCCGCCACGAACCGGTGGCTCGCCCCGTGAAAGCCCCAGCGCCGCACGAGGTGCCTCTCGACCCAGTCGGTCGGCACCGCGTAGAGGGCGTTGCGGTCGGGGATCGTGGCGTGGAACCCCGTCTCGAACGCGGCGACGAGCGGCACGCCCGGCATCCGCTCGCCGAGGAGCCGCATGGCCCGCACGTAGGGCGGATTGTGGGCCGGCGCCACGGCCGCCATCTCCTCCATCGCCTCGAGCACCTCGGCCGACACCCGCACGACGCCGCCCACGCGGCCGCCGTGCACCGCCTTGAACCCCACCGCCGCCACCTCGTCGACGCTCCCCAGCGGCCCGCCGGGGGCGGTGAGCTGCTCGAGCGCCGCCTGGAGGGCGACGGCGTGGTCGGGCACCGGCTTCACCGCCTCGACCGTCCGGCCGCCGATCGACGCGGAGACGCGGCTCTCGGCGGCCCCGATCCGCTCCACGCCGCCGCGGGCGAGCTCCCGCTCCGCGCCGGCGTCGCCCGCCCGCTCGGGGAGGTCGAAGAGCCGGTACTTGAAGCTCGTGGAGCCGAGGTTGGCGACGAGGATGTTCATGACGGAGTGCCGCGAGGCCGGGGGATCAGGAGAGGAACGCCGCCACGAGGCTCTCGGCCGGCCGCGGGATCACGTGGCTGGCGACGAGCTCGCCCACCTGCTGGGCCGCGTTGGCGCCGGCCTCGACGGCCGCCCGCACGCTGCCCACGTCACCCTGCACGATCGTCGCCACGAAGGCGTTGCCGATGCTGATCCGCTTGAGAATCTTCACGTTGGCCGCCTTGGCCATCGCGTCGGTGGCCTCGACGAGGCCCACGAGTCCCTTGGTTTCCAGAATGCCGATCGCCGTGTTCATCTGTCGTCCCTTGTGTAAATGGCTGGAGAAATGGGAATGGAAAGAAATCGTCTCGATCGCGTGAACCGCCGCCGTGACCGGTCAGGCCGTGGGCAGCACCGTCGCCAGGTCTTCGTGCGGCCGGGCGATCACCTGCACCGCCACGACCTCGCCGATCCGGCCGCCGGCCGCCGCACCCGCGTCGGTCGCCGCCTTGACCGCGGCCACGTCGCCCGAGACGAACGCCGTCACGAGTCCGCTGCCGATCTTGTCCCAGCCGACGAACGTCACGTTCGCCGCCTTCATCATCGCGTCCACCGCTTCCACGAGGGTCGTGAAACCCTTCACCTCGATCATGCCGAGGGCTTCTGTCTGCTTCGCCATCTGTCGCTCCCTTGGAGTGTCACTCGCCCGTCCATCGCTCGCGGGGGCCGCCCCGCGGACCGCACCGGCACGCGCCGGTTTCACGGTCGTGTTTCGTCGTGTCGCTCGTTTCGTCGCCTTCTTCTTCGCCATGCGGTCAGGTCTGCCTGATCAGCTCCACGCCGGTGGCATGGTCGAGATCGGCGGCATTGCCCTCGTCGGTGTCGATGTGCACCTCGAGCTTGCTCGTGGCGTCGGCCCGCACGAGCAGGTCGCGGAACACGGTGCCGCACGCCCCCTTGATCGCGAGGCTCATCCGGTCGCCGTCCTTCACGCCGAAGAAGTCGGCATCGGCGAAGCTCATGTGCACGTGCCGCTCGGCGCGGATCACGCCCTCGGCGAGCTCGATCGCCCCGGCCGGCCCCACGAGCACGCACCCGGGCGTGCCGGCGATCTTGCCGCTGGGCCGCACCGGCAGGTCGATGCCCAGCGAGATGCCGTCGGTGAAGGCGAGCTCCACCTGCGACGCCTTGCGGGTGGGGCCGAGCACGCGGACGGTGGGGAGCATCTTCCGCTTGGGGCCGACCAGCATCACCGTCTGCTCGGCCGCGTAGAAGCCATCCTGGTAGAGGGGCTTCATGGGCGTGAGGGTGGCGCCCGGGCCGAACAGCTTCACCACGTGCTCGTCGGTGAGATGGCAGTGGCGGGCGGAGATGCTGACCACGAGCTTCGGCTCGGCCTTTACGGCGGCGGCTGCCTGCGACGGCGGCGTGCCCCGCGAGGCGAGCACGATCTCGCGGACGATCCGCGCCACGGCGGCCTGATCGAGGCCGTGGGATGCGTCGGGCGCGAAGGGTGAGGCGATGGACATGGGAGGCCTGTCAGGCGTGGTGCCGGCGTCGGGGGGCCGGTCGAGCGGTGCCGGCTTCGTCCGCATCGGCGGGAACGGGCGCGAGCTCCAGGGTGGAGGCCGCGGCGATCTTCTGCCGCCACTCGGCGGTCAGGGCGTCGTCGGAGACGACGAGGTCGATGTCGGAGAGCGGCGCGACGAGGGTGAGGCTCTTCTTGCCGAACTTCGAGCTGTCTGCGACGACGATCACGCGGCCGGCGGCCCGGAGCATCGCCTGCTCGGTCTCCGCCAAGAGCAGGTGCGCGTTGAACAGGCCCTCGTCGGCGACGCCCGCGGCGGACAGCACGGTGGTGGTGACGTGCAGGCGGCCGAGCAGTTCGTTGGCGTAAGGGCCGAGGCAGACGCCGGTCCGCGGCGAGACGTAGCCGCCGAGGAGGACGAGATCGCTCCGCGACTCCGACGCGAACAGGTTGGCGACGGGCAGGCTGTTGGTGACGACCTGCAGGGGCCGGCCCACGAGCAGCCGCGCCACCTCGTACGTCGTCGTGCCGCCGTCGAGGAGCACGGTCTCGCCGTCGCCGATGACCTCGGCCGCCCTGGCCGCGATCGCCCGCTTCGCCGCCCAGTTGGCCGGCTGCCGCTCGTCGAACTCGGCCAGCCGGGGCATGCCTCCGGCATACAGCACGCCGCCGTGCGTCCGACGTGCCGAGCCCTGCTCCTCGAGGGCGTCGAGGTCGCGACGGACCGTTGATTCCGACACCCC